>JAAZEZ010000051.1 GCA_012511975.1 Bacteroidales bacterium
AGTTTATTTAATTTTTAATCGTCCACTTTTTTAGTGGACAGTAGTGTCGTGATACAGATCGTTTAATTGACTATCTTTATGGTTTGGAGTCTGATTTTAATTACCGATTTGAAAAAATATGGATAAATTTCTTCGTTTATTAGTTATAATAATATTGATGTCTGCAAATCATTTATCTGCTCAAAATTCACCGTTAGATTACGTGAATCCCATGGTTGGTACTAAAAGCATGGGACACACATTTCCGGGAGCCTGTGCCCCTTTCGGCTTGGTTCAATTAAGCCCCGATACGGAAATGATTCCTCACAATATTGAGGGTATTTATCAACCCGATGCTTATAAATATTGCGCCGGTTATCAGTATGATGACAAAACCATTGTGGGGTTCAGCCACACCCATTTCAATGGGACGGGGCATTCCGATTTAGGTGATATACTGATAATGCCGATGACCGGTGAGGTAAAACTGGATATGGGAACGGAAGAAAATCCCAAGAGCGGCTATCGTTCACGATTCAGTCATGATGGTGAGAAAGCGGAAGCCGGTTACTACTCCGTCCTATTGCAAGATTATGATATTCTTGCAGAAATGACTGCAACCGAACGCGTAGGGGTACATCGCTACACTTTCCCGCAAGACACAAAAACAGGGCATATTATTCTCGATTTGGATTACGGGATTTACAATTACGACGGTAAAGTGCTGATGGCAAACTTGCGCGTGGAAGATGAATATACCCTTACAGGTTACCGTATCACCCGCGGATGGTCGAGAATGAATTACACCCATTTTGCCGTGAAGTTTTCAAAACCTATTCAAAACTATGGTTGTCGTAACAAGGAAAAAGTGCTCTATAACGGTTTCTGGCGCAAATTTGATATGACCGACAACTTCCCTGAAATGTTTGGCAAACATCTGACGGCCTATTTCGATTTCGATTTTTCCGATGGTGAGCCTCTCGAAATTCAGGTGGCACTTTCACCTGTGGATTGCCTTGGTGCAATGAAAAACCTGGAGGCTGAAACCGGCGGAAAATCCTTTGACGATATACGTAATGAAACTCAGCGGAAATGGGAAAAAGAACTTAGCTGTATTGATTTTAAAGCCGATGAAGAGACAAAATATGTTTTCTATACGGCACTCTATCATACTATGATAAACCCTTCCGTTTATCAAGATGTGGATGGACGATATCGAGGCATAGATCACAATATTCATCAAGCTGAAAAAGGAGCAACCAACTACACGGTATTCTCGGTTTGGGATACATTTCGTGTACAACATCCGTTAATGAATCTTATAAAGCCCGTACGAAGCACCCAGTTTGTCAACTCGATGTTAAATCACTATAAACAAAGTGTTCATAAAGCGTTACCTATTTGGTCGCATATGGGAAACGAAAACTGGTGTATGATTGGCTATCACAGCGTTTCAGTAGTTTCGGACGCAATTGCCAAGGGGTTAGATATTGATAAGGAATTGGCATTGGAAGCTTGTCTGAATAGCTCCAATGTGAACTATTTCGACGGTACGGGCGATTATAAAAAATATGGATATGTACCTTTGGAAAGAAGCTCATCGGCTGCCTCGATCACATTGGAATACAGCTATGACGATTGGACCATACACGAGTTGGCAAACCGTTTAAACAAAAGTGAAATTAGTCAGGAATATGCCCGCAGAGCCTTAAATTACCGCAATATATTTGACCCTTCTTTGCATTTTGCCCGTCCGAAACTCAAAGAAGGATCATTTAAAGAAGATTTTGACCTGCTGGATACACATGGACAAGGTTTTATTGAAGGAAATTCGTGGAATTACTCCTTTTTCGTGCCACACGATGTTAACGGATTGATAAATGCAATGGGTGGCGAGAAACAATTTGTTCGCCGCCTTGATTCGCTTTTCACTATGGATCTTCCTGCCAAATATTTCGAAAAGACCGAAGATATCAACGAAGAGGGTCTGATGGGTAACTATGTGCATGGAAATGAACCAAGTCATCATGTCGCCTATTTGTACAAATGGACAAAAGAGCCGTGGAAATCGGAGTACCGTCTTCACGAAATCATGCGACGGATGTACAAAAACAAAATAGACGGATTATCGGGTAACGACGATTGCGGACAGATGTCTGCCTGGTATATCTTTTCGGCACTCGGATTTTATCCCGTTTGTCCCGGCTCCGACCAATATATTATCGGCTCGCCCAGAACACAAGAGGCAACTATTTATTTGGAAAACGGAAAAAAATTCAGTGTTATAACCGAAAATTTATCCGATAAGAATGTTTATGTGAAATCTATAAAGCTTAACGGTAAAAAATATGAAAAGCATTTCATCAGACATTCGGATATTCTCCAAGGTGGTGAAATGCTATTTGAAATGAGCAATAAGCCAAACAGAAAGTCCGCTTCCTATCAAAAGCCCTATTCATTTACAGAATAACAGCTTCTTATCTTAAAATCTTGTATGGTAAGCCTTTGGCTTTAAGTTCGTCACCCAATATTTTAAGTTGAGAGGAATCTTGCAGATTGAAGGTAATTGTAACCTGTACGTGTCCAACCGGAACGTTAGTAATGGAACGTTCGTGTTCAATATCGTGGATTGAAGCACGCAATTTTTCTAAAATGCTGATTATTTTACTCAGCATACCCGCTTGGTCGGGAATTAACACTGCTATTCTGGCCCTTAAACCTTCTGCTATAACACCTTTTTCTATAATTTGCTCCAAGATGCTGGTATTTATATTACCTCCGCTTATAACTGCAACCACATTTTTATTTTCAACATCGACTTTTTTATTTAATATAGCGGCTAAAGAGGCCACACCGGAGGGTTCCGACAAGTTTTTAGCACGCTGCAGCAAATTATAACAGGCTTGAGCTATTTGGTCGTCGTTTACAACCACAACATCATCAACGTATTTTTTGACTATTTCGAAGTTAAGATTACCCGGGGCCTTAACTGCAATTCCGTCTGCAATTGTATTCCCCGATACAAAAGGCGTTAGTTTATCATTGTCAAGTGAAACCCGCATGCTATGTGCACCTTCAGCCTCAACACCAATAACTTTAATGTGTGGATTCATGCTTTTTAACGCAATGGCAATTCCAGAAATAAGTCCGCCACCGCCTATGGGAACAAAAACCATATCAATGTCATCCAACTGCTCAAATATCTCCAAACCTATAGTGCCGGCTCCGGCTATAATATCGGGATGATTGTATGGATGAACAAAAACAGCTCCGGATTCATCAAGGTATTCCATAGCCGCCTCGTAAGCATCATTGAAACTATCGCCTTTTAAAATCACATTGGCTCCGTAACCTCTGGTTGCTATAACCTTTATCGGGGGAGCAAATTCGGGCATAAAAATGGTACTCTTGACACCTAACTTTGTAGCAGCATAAGCTACACCTTGTGCATGATTTCCTGCCGAAGCACAAAGCACACCGCGTTCTTTATCTTCAGGGCTTAACCGGCTGATATGGTTGTAAGCTCCGCGTATTTTGAATGAACCTGTAGATTGTAAGTTTTCAAGTTTTAAATAGACTTGTGCTCCAACCATGTTAGAAAAGGATTTGCTACGTTCCAAATCCGTGCGTTTTACTATTTTCTCTAAATTCTTTTTCGCCTTTATTATGTCTGATAATGCAGGCATAGGCATATCACATATACTTTTACTCATCTCTATTGTTTTTTACAAATTTACATCTAATTATTGCAATTTTATTAGTTTTAGGAATCATTTATTTGAAACGTTACAAATTAGAATAACAGGAACCGATAAATAGACAATAAAAGGAAAATGCAGATAAAAAACTGTTTATGAAAACAAAAAAAATTGTTAAATCTTCTCTGTTTCCAGCCAACAAAGAAGAAATATTTCTCAAATTGCAAAAAATTGAAACATTGCAATACATTGCCAAACCTTTTGCTCGCTTTATTCCTTTAGACGACAATCAATCTATCAAATGGAAAGAGGGAGCCAAGCTCTCATTTCGATTATACATATTTGGTTTTATTCCCTTCGGCACCCACAAGATAGATGTAATTTCTTTTGATAAAGATTCCGGCATTAGCACTCTTGAAAATAACAAACACATTCCTATTTGGAATCATCAAATCTACCTTGAACCTGTTGACGAGGGCACAACACGCTATAGTGACGAAGTGGAAATCGGCGCCAGCTGCAAAACCCCATTTGTGGCCCTTTGGGCAAAGGCTTTTTACACCCACCGACAACGCAAATGGAAAAGGCTTTTGAGAAACTAAAGGATAAAGCCCATGTACGATACCGACTACAATTACTGCAGGGATTTTACAAACTCTGTGATACGATACATTTCGTCAGCAATCTTCAGGCGCTGAGGACAGCTGCGCTCGCACTTACCACAGAGTCTGCATTTATCGGCACGTGCTTCCTCGGGGATGGCATAATAACCCTCAAGGAAAATCTTTTTCCTGCGCTCAAACTCCTCAGGACTCTGGCTGTCGCGCTCGGGGATATTGCTCTCATTTACACATTTGTTGTAATGCATAAAGTTGGCAGGAATATCTACTCCAAATTTACAAGGCATACAATACTTACAAGCCGTACATCTGATTGGACGTGTCTTCAGGAAGATATTCAGAGCCTTGTCCAGAGCCACACGCTCCTCATCGTTAAGTGGCTGGAATTCGGTGGAGAGAGTATTAACATTGTCCACCACATGTTCCATCGCGCTCATACCACTCAATATAGTGAGCACTCCCGGCAGCGAAGCTACATATCTCAAAGCCCAGGATGCAATACTCTTGTCGGGATGCACCGCTTTCAGCACCGTTTCGGCATCAGGATTGAGCTTGGCAAGCATTCCTCCACGGATAGGCTCCATTACTATACAGGGAATATCTTTTTCCTCGAGCCTTTTGTAGAGATATTTGGCATCAATCTGATCCCAATCGTGGTAGTTTAACTGAATCTGTACAAAGTCCCAGTCATATTTTTCGAGCATCTTGTCAAATAACTCGTTTGATCCGTGAAAAGAGAATCCGAGATTGCGAATTCGACCTGCCTTCTTCTCTTCAATGAGATAGTCGAGGGTACCTATTTCTTCATATACACGCACATAATCCGCTTCGCGGCTTATGGAGTGGAGCAAATAATAATCAAAATAATCCACCTGACAACGCTCAAGCTGAGTTGCAAAAATCTCCTTAGCCTTATCGAGGGAGGTGACCATCCATCCGGGCATCTTGGTCGCCAGATAGAAACTTTCACGCGGATAACGTTTAAGTGCCTTACCGGCAAATATCTCCGAGGTACCGCCATGATAATTGAAGGCTGTATCAAAATAATTGACTCCGTGCTTGTAGGCATAGTCAATCATCTTGAGTGACAATTCTTCATCGATGGACTTGTCGGAAAGGGTCGGGAAGCGCATCATCCCGAATCCCAAAAGAGGAGCCATGTTGGAAGTCCCTTTTTGTTTGCGTCTGGCCACCATTGGCTCTTTAGGCTCTACTTCACGAGCTGAAATGGAACTGATGCCGGTTGTAGCCATAGCCACACCAATAATACCGGTACCGAAAAGTTTCAATGCTTCGCGGCGGGAAAGCTGGTTCTTCTTTTTTTCCATATGTATAAATGTTTGAAAATGGTTTGAAACAATTGTACCCGTTTGCAAGCGGATTACACCATACAAAAATAGATTTTTCATCTGACAAGTGCAATAGTGTGCAAAACTTTTGATTTCAGATAGAGATTTGTGTCACTTTTCCGAAATTCCACAAATTTTAACATTTAAATGCGTATAAACGGCTCCAGGTTGCACGGAGCAGCATCACAACCTATTTTTGCCACTATAAACTCAGGACCAAACGATTACAAAAAAGAAGTAAATAAATGTTGTGCAAGACTTATTGTGCCACCTGCATAGGAATAACGGCAGTGACGGTGACAGTAGAGGTGGATCTTTCGAATGGTATTGGGATACATCTGGTTGGGCTACCGGACAATGCAGTCAAAGAGAGTCTGCTGCGCGTAACTACGGCCCTCTCAACTTACGGATACAGGATCCCCGGACGCAAACTGGTATTCAATCTCGCACCCGCCGATATTCGTAAAGAGGGTTCATCCTACGATCTGGCCATAGCTATCGGACTGTTGGCAGTATCGGAACAGGTCTATTTGCCAGGATCCAGCCAATATATTATGCTCGGCGAACTTTCACTGGATGGTCGCATCCGCAATGTCACAGGCGCACTTCCAATTGCCGAACACGCCAAAGAAATGGGATTCAAAGGGTGCATTTTTCCTAAGGAATCGGCTTTAGAGGCTGCAGATGTAGAGGAAATCGACATCTATGGAGTCAGTACACTAAATGAGGTGCTGGATATACTGCGCGAGGATAATTGCTCCCATTTGTTAGTGGTACGCAACCCACAAAAGTCCGACAGACCGCACTATTCAGAGGATTTTAAGCATGTAAAAGGACAAAGACTGGCCAAACGGGGACTTGAAATAGCTGCAGCCGGCGGGCATAATCTTCTCCTGGTTGGTACACCTGGCAGCGGAAAGACCTTTATGGCTTCCTGCCTACCCTCGATACTGCCACAAATGAGTAAGGATGAATCCATCGAGACCAGCAAAATATACTCTATTACGGGCAATCGTACCGGCAAGCGAGGGCTGATGCTGGAGCGTCCTTTCAGAAATCCGCACCACAGTGCCAGTCTGGTGTCGCTAATAGGTGGAGGACAAAACGCCTCTCCCGGAGAGGTTTCTCTTGCCCACAACGGCATACTGTATCTCGATGAGATGGCCCAGTTTAGCAAGACTATACTGGACGCGCTGCGCCAGCCGTTGGAGGATGGAAAAGTAACTATTTCCAGAGCACGCTACAAAGTGGAATATCCCGCCTCTTTTATGCTGATTGCATCGACGAATCCATGCCCCTGCGGCTATTACGGTGATGATTCGCACAAATGCACCTGCACGCAATCAGCCGTGATGCGCTATATGTCCCGCATTTCGGGACCCATGTTGGATCGCCTCGACATGCACATTTTTGTCAAAGCCGTAAGTGGCGACGACCTTATTGCCGAGGGTGAAGAAGAACCCAGTGAAGCTATTGCTAAGAGAGTGATGGCTGCACGACAGATTCAGTATGAGCGCTTCAAGAATGAAGGAATATTCACCAATTCCCAGATGAATGTACAGCAACTCAACACCTATTGTAAAGTTAGCAAAGAGCAGAAACGCTTCCTCAGGGATGTTATACATAAACTCAATCTTTCAGCCCGTTCATACAGCCGTATCCTCAAATTGTCCCGTACCATTGCAGATATTGATGGCGATAATTTTATATCTTTGCAGCATATCAGCGAAGCGATACAATTTCGCAATCTGGACAGAGGCAATTTTTATGATTGAAATTATCATCAACGGCACTGACGACCTTCAAAGAGCTGCACGCGTTTTTCTTGAAAAGGCGGGCGACAATAGGATAATCGCATTTTACGGCTCTATGGGGGCGGGAAAGACCACATTCATAACAGCTTTATGCCGTCAATTGGGTGTATATGATGTTGTCAATAGTCCAACTTTCACCATTGTCAACGAATATGCCGATGCAGAGGGAAATCCTCTATACCATTTTGACTTTTACCGCATCAACCGACTATCCGAAGCTATGGATATAGGTTTGTACGAGTATTTTGATTCGGGAGAATACTGTTTTATAGAGTGGCCCGAGATGATAGAGGAACTTTTACCGGAGGAGACCCTAAAGGTCACTATTCTTGTGGATGACGCTGATACCAGAAGGCTATTATTCTAATACTTTATACCATTTTATTATGAAAAAATTCATATTCTCCATTGCAGCAGTCATGCTTGCAGTTTCATTTTGCCAATGCTCTCCTAAAGCCGACCGGAGCGATGAAACGGGCACAGCCTCACCTGAGGAGCAAATTCTGGTAGGAGCCGAGTCTCTTGACGAATATTTGCCTCTGCTTGAAGGAAAGAAGGTATGCCTGCTCTCCAACCAGACCGGTATCCTTTCCAACGGCACTCACCTGCTCGACACTCTCCTCTCCTACGGGGTAAATGTAGTCTCCATTCTCTCGCCTGAACACGGTTTCAGAGGCAATGCCGATGCCGGAGAACTGGTAAGCAGTTCCGTGGATGAAAAGACCGGAATTCCCATCCGTTCACTCTATGACGGCAAAGGGGGCTATCCTACTCAAGAGACAATGGATGAGATTGATATAATGGTCTTTGACCTTCAGGATGTGGGCTGTCGCTTCTATACCTACATCACTACTATGACAAAAGCAATGGAAGCTTGCGCCAAAAACGGCAATAAGATGATCATAATGGACCGCCCCAATCCGATTGGATTCTACGTTGACGGTCCCATTCTCGATATGAAATACAAATCTACAGTTGGATACCTGCCTATACCTGTAGCACACGGTATGACATTTGGCGAGCTGGGCATGATGATAAATGGCGAGAAATGGCTGCCTGACGGCATCCAGTGCGATATTACCGTAATCAAGTGTACCAATTACACACACCAGTCTCGCTATGTGCTGCCCGTAAAACCCTCACCCAACCTTCCCGATATGCGTTCGATCTATCTCTATCCTTCGATGTGCTACTTCGAGGCAACTCCGGTAAGTCTTGGGCGTGGTACCGATAAGGCATTCCAGATGTATGGTCACCCCAATATGAAAGGATACAAATATTCATTTACACCGCGCAGCGTTGATGGAGCTAAAAATCCTCCTCAACTTGACAGAGAGTGTTTTGGAGTGGATCTTCGCACAGAGCCGTCAATAGAGCAAATCAATGTTGAAGGCATCAACCTCAAATATCTTATCGACGCATACAATAACCTCAACCTCGACTCACATTTCTTCCGTTCGTTCTTTGAACTGCTCATAGGCCAAGACTATGTAAGAAAAATGATAATGTCCGGAGCCTCAGCCGAAGAGATTAAAGCAATGTGGGCTGAAGATGTCGCCTACTTTAAAGAGCAAAGAAGACCATATCTACTGTATGAAGAGTAATGTGTGTAGTGTGTAGTGGGCAGTGTGTAGTGGGCAGTGTGTAGTGGGCAGTGTGTAGTGGGCAGTATTGAAGTGTTCGGAGATATTCAAAACTAGAAACTGACAACTAACAACTTACTCCTTACTCGGAACTCAGAACTTATATCATAAAAAAACAACCCAAAGGGGTTGTTTTTTATTATGTATGGAATATTACGCTACATCCTGAATCTCAAGCCCAACTCAAGATTGAACTGTATCGGCTGATTAGTACGGATGCTGAGTGGCTGGTCGTTGTCAAAATAATAGGCTACCGACGGTTTGAAGGCAATACCTACATGTTGTACAAACCAGTATTCTACACCCAGACCAACATTTAACGACCACTGTACACCCTCAACCTTTTCACGTCTATCCGTACTGCCATAGACATAACGCCTCATAATACATTTATCCACCATACCGCCCGCTGACACAAATGCGTCAAACCTTGGACGGTCAACAAAATTGTAAGAGAGATGAAGCGGAATGCCGAGGTAATGAAGCTGGCTGGAGACATTGGGTTGTTGCTCCATGTTTATCATAGCGCTGTACTGCGTATGAAGATAGGTATAAACAAGACCAGTACCGATATATAATCTCGGCACTATGGCTTGTTTGAACTGGAGACTGAACGACAGCGGTATGTCAAACTGCGGTTCATCATCAAAGGGGATAATGCTCTGGGACTCAAAAGGGGTGCCTAATTCCGACGGGGCATATTTCGGTCCAAGATCAGCTATTAAGCCATCCTTTGATGCAACTTGTGATATATTGGAAGATATAGCGAATAATGATGTGTTCTTTTTGAATTTCCGGTGCACCGGGTCTTCTGTACCCAGAATAGCATCAAGGTCTTTTTCATCCCATTCACGGATTTCAGGACCTGTAGCAGGCTTATCCTCTTGTACAACTACCTGATCTGCCACTAAGTTGTTGTCTGATACAACGATATCTGCAACCACTTTCTCCTTAACAACCTCATCAGATATCACCGGCGGAATCTCCGCAAGTTTATCTAAATCAGGTGTTGTGGGACGGGAAATGGGCTTTACCTGCTGAGCCGTTACGCCTGAAGAGGTAATACCGGCAATTTGTTCAGTCATGGGTATCACATCCTGATCAGCAGGAGTCTCCGTTTCAGGAAGAATGCTCTCGGCCATAATTGAAGGGGTGGAAGGTAGAGTAGTAACCTCATCTCCCCTAAATATAAACAACCCGGCAGCTAATACTGCTGCGGCTGCAATCGAAATGAACGAAACGCGACGTACCACCATCATTCTATGGCGGCGTGCCATCTTGCTTCGGATACCATCCCACACAGACGCATCAGGCATCTCAACGCTGGCATCAAGCTTTTCCTGCAAGAGTTTGTATAGATCTTTTTCGTTCATTCAATATAATTCTTCAATTCTTTTCTGCAGCCATTCCCTGGCTCTCGAGAGTTGCGACCTGGATGATGCTGAAGATATGCCCAGCATCCGGGCGATCTCGTCATGTTGAAACCCGTCAATGGTTAGGTTGAAGACCGCACGGTACCCCGGAGGCATACTTTCAATGAGTGCGGTGAGCTCTTTTGCTCCCATCCTGGAAACGGCATCGTCATTGCTTTGCATTATAGATGCCGCAGGAACATTGTCAATTTTATCTGCATAACGAAGTGCATCGTTTTTACGAAGTACCATCAATGCTTCATTGACAAAAATCTTCCTCATCCAACCTTCGAAAGAACCTTCACCCTTGTAGGTACGGAGCTTTAAAAAAACCGTCACAAATCCGTCCTGCAAGACATCCATCCCAGCTTCACGGTCGCCCATATATCTGATACACAAAGCCAGCATCTTTGGCGCGAAAGTGTCGTACAAGCGCTTCTGAGCTATGACATCTCTCCTCAAACACCTCTGTATGAGATCATTTAAATCAGTATCAGTTAAAGCCGACTGCTTTTTCATTGACTGTTTCATTATATAGATGCAAAAATAGCACTAAATGTTGCATCGGGTGCAAAATATCTTTGGAGTGATTTTTGTTTGAACATTTATACTTAATTTTGCATATTGCGTACAATATAAAGAAATGTAGAGAAAGATGAGAAAATTTCTGCTAATTTTTGCATTAATCGTTGCTCCATTGCTGTGTATAGCACAGTCACACACCTATCTTGATGCATTGCAAGCTTACCAGATGGGTGAAATAGCTGAGGCTCATTCACTTTTCATCAACGAGATAAAGGCCAATCCCGACAATGATGCTGCACACTTTTATCTGGCGATGATCTATTCGGCAAGCGAAAATACTCACGCCAAGGCGGAAGAAGAATTCAAAAAGGCTCTCGCCATTGATCCAAATAACTATTGGTACAAATATTCCCTTGCACTCTTCTACGCCGAAACGGAGAGGATCGAACTGACCACTCTGCTGCTTGAAGAACTGATTGAGGCTTTCCCTAAAAAGAGCGAGCTCTATTTTACGGCAATCAATGCTTACCTCAACAAAAATGATATCACAAAGGCTCTTGCTACACTTGATAAAATAGAGGGCAAAATAGGTAAGAATGAGATGATAGGCCTTACCAGAATGGACCTTATGAGCAAACAAGGCAATTATACTGACAAACAACTCTACGATTATCTTGAGAGTTATTATCAGGATTGTCAGAGTCCGAGAATGGCCACAATGCTCGGCGACCGTTATGCTTCGCTTTACAACGACTCTCTCTCAATGTTCTATTATAACCAGGCTATAGATATTGACCAGGGGTATTCTCCGGCATACTACGGTCGTGCACATGTTTTCCAGGCACTCAGACAGTACGATCGTTATTTTGAGGATATGAGCGTGTTTATGAAGGATCCGGCGATCTCTCCCCGTCTCAAATCCGAATACCTCAACAATCTGACTGAGTCTTCACAGTTTGTGATGGCGTTTCCGGAGGAGACGGAGCAAATGGTGCTGGACGCATATACGACACACCCGAAAGATGAGGGTATCACCACAATGGCAGGAGTGTTTTTCTACCGAATGGATAAACCCCACTATGCTATCGAACTGATGAAGCAGAATGCCGACAATCATCCGGACAATCTTGAAGTTGCCATGCAATACCTGATGTTGCTTTATTACCAAAAACTGTGGGATGAACTGATACCCACATGTGACCGCGTGATTGAACGTTTCGGCTATAATTTTGACATAGTACAGCTTCGGGGTATAGCATACAGCCTGAAGGAAGACTATGAATCGGCTATCAGGGACTTCAAACTTATCGCAGCATCCGCACCGAAGGACAGTGCTATAATTG
>JAAZEZ010000052.1 GCA_012511975.1 Bacteroidales bacterium
ATATAGGTCACTTGGTGAGCGTTATGATGCTCAAGCATTTTCAGAATTGCGGCCATAGGCCGATAGCTCTGGTGGGTGGTGCCACAGGTATGATTGGTGACCCTTCTATGAAGTCATCTGAACGCAATCTCATAGACGAAGCGACTCTCAGGCACAACGAAGCCGCCATCAAGGCCCAACTCTCCAGATTTCTCGATTTTGACAGTGATGCTCCCAATGCAGCAAAACTGGTCAATAACTATGACTGGATGAAGGATTTTACATTTCTGGATTTTATACGCGATATCGGCAAGCACATTACAGTCAACTATATGATGAGCAAGGATTCGGTGAGAAAGCGCATTTCCGGTGAAGAGCGCGAGGGTATGTCCTTTACCGAATTTACTTATCAGCTTGTGCAGGGTTACGATTTTTTATGGCTCTATGAGCATGAGGGGTGTAAACTCCAGATGGGCGGCAGTGATCAGTGGGGCAATATTACCACCGGTACGGAGCTAATCCGTCGAAAACTTTCGGGAGATGCCTTTGCAATGACTTGCCCGTTAATCACAAAGGCGGATGGTGGCAAATTTGGAAAGACCGAACAGGGTAATGTTTGGCTGGATGCAAGATACACCTCCCCCTACACTTTTTACCAGTTCTGGCTCAATGTGAGCGACGAAGATGCACAGAAGTATATAAAGATTTTCACAATGCTCACTCTTGAAGAGGTAGAGGCTGCTGTCGCCGAACATTTAGAGGCTCCCCATTTAAGGAATCTACAAAAGCTCCTGGCCAAAGAGGTTACCGTGATGGTGCACGGAGAGCAGGAGTATCGGAATGCGCTGGATGCCTCTTCCATTCTTTTCGGCAATGCCACTTCTGAGGCTTTAAAGTCACTTAATGAGCAAACTTTTCTCTCAGTATTTGAGGGAGTTCCCCAGTTTGAACTCCGTAAGGAGCAGCTCCCTTCAGATATTATTGAAATGATGGCGGTGATCACATCCGTATTTCCTTCCAAGGGTGAATGTCGTAAGATGATTCAAGGCGGCGGTCTTTCCATCAACAAAGAGAAGGTAACGGATATCGCATACACGCTGACAGCGGAGCATCTGCTTGACAGCAAATATATTTTGGTACAAAAGGGAAAGAAGAACTATTTTATTCTGAAATTTGAATAATAGAAAATAACAGAAAGGTTATGGAGAACGAAAGCAAAAGACAACGCATGGTGGCAAGGCAAATTCAGCGGGATATGGCTGAAATCATCAGAGGCCGAGGTATGGCCGCCTTCGACGGAGCTATGGTAACGGTGAGCGGAGTGAGGATGAGTCCCGACCTCTCGCTTGCAAGAGTATATGTGAGTATATTTCCTTCCGACAAGAGTCAGAAGGTAATGGATATCCTTGCTTCCCAGAACAGAAGTTTGCGTGGAGAGCTGGGTAACCTTGTGGCCAAACAGTTGAGGATTGTGCCGGAACTCACATTCTTTTTAGATGATTCACTTGATTATGTCGAGCATATAGACGAGTTGCTCAACAATAAAGAGTAATGAACCTCTCGACTTTCATTGCCAGACGCTATCTCTTCGCAAAGAAGTCCCACAATGTGATTAATATCATATCAGGCATCTCTGCGGCGGGTATTGCCATAGGCTGTGCTGCTCTGGTAGTGATAATGTCGATCTATAATGGTTTTGACTCCATTGTACGCACACTCTACAGCAGTTACACCCCCGATTTACTGGTAACTCCCGCTGAGGGAAAGGTTTTTACCACTGATAGCGAAGGATTTGAGGAGATAAGGAGTAATGCAGCTGTGCTCTCTTTTTGTGAGGTGCTGGAGGAGAATGTCTTTGTAACATACGGAGACAACCACATAGTCGCTACTGCAAGAGGAGTAGATTCGGCCTATATAAGCGTCACCGGTTTGAAAGATTATGTGGTGGAAGGGAATTTTGAATTGGAGTTAGGTGATTTAAAGCAAGTGGTCATAGGTTATACGCTCGCCCAGGAACTGGGCTTGAGGATAGCTTTCGTAACACCGTTAGACGTCTATTTTCCTTCAAGAACGGCAGATGTGTCGCCGGTCAATCCTTTTACTTCACTTCGCAGCGAAAGGCTCTATCCTGGTGGCATCATCTCTCTCGACCAGAATTTTGACAAGAAGTATATGTTCCTGCCGGTTGAGACTCTCCGCTCTTTGCTTGAGTATGAGGATGAGGTAACATCGGTCGAAATCTATGCGGATTCCAGTGTTATTTCGCCTAATGGGGTGGTGAATGCAGATTTCCAAAAGAAGGTGAGTGCGGCATTGGGTGACTCCTTTACGGTTAAAAACCGGCAGCAGCAAAATGAGTCTCTCTACAAGCTTCTCTCTTACGAGAAAATAGCCATTTATGCCATTTTGCTCTTTGTGATGATCATCATCTCGTGCAATATTTTCGGTTCACTTTCGATGCTTATCATAGAGAAGCGCGACGATATAGAAATATTGACGTCGATGGGAGCTGATGAACGGCTTATTAAAAAGATTTTTGTAAAGGAGGGATGGATGATTTCCCTGCTGGGCATCGTGGCAGGTATTGCTCTGGGACTCCTAATCTGCCTGTTGCAGCAGAAGGTTGGGCTAGTGAAGATGCCGGGCAATTTTATAGTTGAATATTATCCCGTTGTGATACGTTGGAGCGATATTATGATCATTGCAGGCGGTGTGGGATTGATAGGTTATTTGGCAGCGGTGGTTTCGCGGGCGGCCAATTGAGAGGTATATGTGTAAAAAAAAGGGCTGATCCTCTGCCAGAATCAAACCCCTTTCCTTGTGTACTAAAACCTAAACCTACTATATAGATGCAATAAGTGGCACAAACGTTGCATCGTTTTTATAAAAAAGTTGATTTTTTTAAAATAATGAAAAAAGAGAGGAAAGTCATAGAAGAAATCGCCGGTGGAGAGTACCGGCACGGCTTTGAAACCGATCTTGAACAGGAGTTCATTCCCAAGGGATTGAATGAGGATATAATCCGTATGATTTCCCGCAAAAAAGAAGAGCCCCAGTGGATGCTGGATTTCCGTCTCAAGGCTTTTGCCCGATGGAAGAAGATGACCTTGCCAACATGGGCTCATCTGGAGATACCCGAAATTGACTTTCAGAATATCATCTACTATGCGGCACCGAAGGCTACAAGTGCTTCAGGTAAAATAGATCCTGAGCTCGAAGCCACATTTGACAAACTGGGAATTCCGTTGCATGAGCGCAATATGCTCGCCGGAGTGGCAGTGGATGCGGTATTTGACTCCGTTTCAGTCAAGACCACTTTTAAGGAGACCCTTGCGGAGAAAGGAATCATATTCTGTTCCTTTTCGGAAGCGGTAAGGGATTATCCCGATTTGGTACGCAAATATCTGGCAACAGTTGTGCCTATCGGTGACAACTTTTATGCTGCACTAAACTCTGCAGTTTTCAGTGACGGTTCTTTCTGCTATATACCCAAGGGAGTCAGGTGTCCGATGGAACTCTCGAGTTACTTCCGTATCAATGCCAGAGGTACCGGACAGTTTGAGAGGACTCTGATTGTTGCGGATGAAGGGTCGTATGTGAGTTATCTGGAGGGGTGTACAGCCCCGATGCGCGATGAGGCACAACTTCACGCGGCAGTGGTAGAGATTATAGTGGAGCGCGATGCGGAGGTCAAATATTCTACGGTTCAAAATTGGTATCCTGGTGACAAGGATGGCAAAGGCGGAATCTACAATTTTGTGACAAAGAGGGGCATATGCAAGGGCTCAAACAGCCGTTTGTTCTGGACACAGGTAGAAACGGGATCCTCCATTACATGGAAATATCCGAGTACCATACTCAAGGGCGACAACTCCACTTCGGAGTTCTATTCGGTGGCGGTAACAAACAATCGTCAGCAGGCTGACACCGGAACCAAAATGATCCATTTAGGAAAAAATACTGTCAGTCGCATAGTGAGTAAAGGTATCTCAGCGGGATATAGTCAGAACAGTTACCGTGGGTTGGTAAAAGTGGCTTCAAACGCTACCGGAGCGCGCAACCATTCTCAGTGTGACTCTCTCCTGCTTGGAGATAAATGCGGCGCTCATACCTTCCCCGTCATTGAGAGCGACAACCGCAGCTCCGTAATCGAGCATGAGGCCACCACCTCCCGGATCAGTGAAGATCAGCTCTTTTATTGCCGCCAGAGAGGTATTCCTGAGGAAGATGCGGTAGGACTTATCGTTAACGGTTATGCCAGAGAGGTGCTAAATCAACTACCGATGGAATTTGCCGTTGAGGCGCAAAAACTTTTACAGGTATCACTTGAAGGAAGCGTGGGATGATTAAAGAAGTAATAAACTATACACTATTTACAATCGGCGGTGATGTGCCGGTGTTGCTGATAGACCTTGTCACATCGATTTTCGGTCTGACCTGTGTCTTTTTAGCCGGTCGTAACAGCAAATACAACTTCTGGGTGGGTTATTTCTATACGGTACTCCTCTTCCTGATGTTTTGGAACAAAAACCTCTACGCCAGTCTCATTCTCCAGCCGATTTCTCTTGGTATAAATATTTTGGGACATTACAGGTGGACACACCCTAAAAAGGGGGAGGAAAGTTCGTCAGATCCGAAAGCCTTAAAAGTGACGATGCTTACCTGGCGCCAGAGAATAATAACCATAGCATCGGTATTTATTCTGGCAATCCTATGGGGATGGTTACTGCGGCAGCTGGGTACAAAATGGTTTGTAGGAGTGTTTCCTTCAGATCCGATACCATATCTGGATGCATTAGTTACGGTATTGATACTTGTAGCACAATTTCTTTCGGCTCAAAAGAAATGGGACTGCTGGATTGCCTGGCTATTTGTCAATATCACTCAGATAGTGCTTCATATCTCAGTGGGTCACATCTTTATGCCGATAGTGAGTGCTCTCTACCTTATCAATGGTCTGGTTTCGCTCTATCACTGGTTTAAATTGTACAAAAAAGAAAAGAAATAATATATGAACAACGACAACATTATGCTCAAAATAAAGGGACTTAAAGTTTCTGTAGATGACCGTGAAATCCTCACGGGTGTAAACCTTGAGGTGAGGCCGGGCGAAGTGCACGCCATTATGGGTCCCAATGGTTCCGGTAAAAGCACTCTTTCCGCAGTGCTTGCGGGCAAGGAGAATTATAAAGTGACCGAAGGGGAAATCCTCTATGAGGGTGAGGATTTGCTCAAACTTTCTCCGGAAGAGCGCTCCTGGGCAGGCGTTTTCCTCGGCTTCCAGTATCCGATAGAGATTCCGGGAGTGACCAATGTCAATTTTATCAAAACAGCAGTAAATGAGCATCGCAAAAGGAAAGGACTTCCCGAACTAAGCGCAGCACAATTTCTCAAATTGATGCGGGAGAGAATGGCTTATGTGGATATGGATAGCAGTTTTACCTCCAGAGGCGTCAATGTGGGATTTTCCGGAGGGGAGAAAAAACGCAACGAAATTTTCCATATGGCTATGCTCGAGCCTAAGCTTGCAATCCTCGACGAGACAGACTCCGGACTAGACGTGGATGCGCTCCGTGTAGTAGCAGGCGGAATAAATCGTCTCAAGACCCCTGAGAATGCAACTATCGTCATCACGCACTATCAGCGTCTGCTCGACTACATTGTGCCTGACTACATTCACGTCATTTACAAAGGACGCATAATCAAAAGTGCAGGCCGCGAACTTGCGCAGGAAATCGAACAACGGGGTTACGACTGGCTGATAAATTGAAAATGGAACAGAACTACATATACGCGCCCGCCCTCACCAGCGAATTCAGATGTAAAGTGCCTCTGAAAGAGACAAGGCAGCTCTTTATTGTCAATGGAAAGGTACAGGGCGGCAAAACTCCCTTCTCCCTTCGGTTGGAAGAGGGGGAGGTGATGAAAGAGATGCTCCAGATTATCTCCGTACGCCACAAATCTTATAAAGAGCACCTTTCTACGCAGCAGGATTTTTATTTCGGAAAGGGCTCGGCGGGCAGGATAATTCAGTGCTCTCATACTTTCTCACCGGATAAGTTCAGGACTACTGAGAAGGTGACCATAACATTGGAAAGAGATGCATCCGCAGAATTTTACATCATGGAGAACGAGCACAACAACGCGGAACACGGCACCTCATATGAGGTCAATCTGGCCACCAGAGCCTTCCTTAAAATGGTGTTTCTCTCGCTCCATGGCGGGGTTATACGCAACGATATCCTTCTCAACTTCAATGAAAAGCATGCAGAATGTGACCTGGCAGGACTCTATCTTACAGACTCCAAGCAGCTGATGGATAACAATATCCATGTCAATCACCTTGTGCCGGACTGCACTAGCAAACAGCTCTTTAAAGGCATTCTGGATGATGAAGGAGTAGCCCGTTTCTACGGCCGTATCAATGTAGCGCCGGACGCTCAGAAGACAGAGGCCTACCAGGCCAATCACAATTTGCTTATCTCCGATATGGCAAAGGCATATACCAGTCCCCAGCTTGAAATCTATGCAGATGATGTGAAATGCAGCCACGGAGCAACCATCGGCCGCTTAAATGAAGATGAACTCTTCTATATGCGCACCAGGGGTATCCCTGCAGCAGAAGCACGGATCCTTCAGCAGAAGGCATTTGCATACGAAGTACTGGAGAAAATTTCAAATATGGAACTTCGTGAAAGGATGTTAAGCCTGGTGGAAAGACGTCTTCGCGGTGAATTCTCACATTGCAGTACCTGTATCAGAAACTGTTGCTAACTCTCTGAGGCTTCATATCCTTGTGCACGAATGGTAAGTTCAGCACCTTCCGGAGTTACCAGCACAGCGCCGACTTCCGGACGGGCAAGATGTCCTATGACATCATAATCCTGAAAATCTTTTCTGATCACATCGTGCTTCTCGATAGGCACGGTGAATATGAATTTGTAGTCCTCTCCGCCGTTGATTATAGCGGTGACCATATCCATAGTTATTTCCTGAGCCATTTCGAGACTCTGAGTGGAGACAGGTATTCTTTCAAGATAAATTTTGGCTCCGAAGCCTGTATCTTTCACAAGATCCAAAATAGCTGCGCCCAGGCCTCTGGTGAGGAAATGTCCTGTGGAAGGATAGAGTTCCTCTTTCAAAAATCGGGTTACTACGGAAGGATTGATTTCAGGGCTGAGATATGCGGCCTGGAT
>JAAZEZ010000053.1 GCA_012511975.1 Bacteroidales bacterium
ATCTAAATCCGACCAAAGATACTTGCGGAAGGAGTGTCCTTTTGAGGATGCTGTTGCGTATTTTAGCGCCTTCTTGCACAAGAGTGACATTGCGGCTATCTCCTATGGATCCGCGCGCCAAAACACGGCACTCCTCCAGAGTCAGCACCTTGACCGGTGTGTCGTCCTGCTGTGCCCCTGCGCAAATGGAAGTCAGTAACATCATGGCGGACATTACTGCTGATATTAATATCCGTTTCATAAAAAAGGTTCTACCTACTGAAATACAAATTTAAACAAAAATAGTGAGAAATACCGGATATAAAAAAACGGCCTTGGAAGGCCGTTTTAAGTTTGGAGTTCTGAGTATCTAGTATTGAGTATTTTTATATTAGATATCGAACTCTTTATTACTCGCTATCTCTTGATTGACGGGTACGTCCGCCACGACCACGACGGTCGCCACCGCGTCCGCCACGACCACGACGGTCACTGCCACGGCCCTGTGACTGGGCTGATGCTGCATTGGCAGAAATACCCGTGTTAGGTGAGAGATCGCGTTTACCATAAACCTCACCGTTGCAGATCCATACTTTAATGCCGAGAACACCAACCTTGGTGTGAGCCTCCGCTAAAGCATAGTCAATGTCAGCACGGAAAGTGTGGAGAGGAGTACGACCCTCTTTGTAGAGCTCGCTTCTTGCCATTTCGGCGCCGCCGAGACGACCGCTGATAAGCACCTTGATACCCTCTGCTCCTACGCGCATTGTAGAAGCAATGGCCATTTTAACTGCCCTGCGGTAAGAAACACGTCCTTCAACCTGACGGGCAATATTATTGGCAACGATATTGGCGTCAACCTCGGGGCGTTTTACCTCAAAGATGTTGATTTGCACCTCTTTGTTGCAAACTTTCTTCAATTCCTCTTTCAACTTGTCAACCTCCTGACCGCCCTTGCCGATGATAACACCCGGACGTGCAGTGTGGATGGTAACAGTGATGAGTTTCAAAGTGCGTTCTATAACGATCTTTGACAAACTTGCCTTTGCAAGACGAGTATTTGGGTATTCGCGAATTTTGGCATCTTCGAGAATTCTGCTGGCATAGTCACCGTACCAGTTGGAGTCCCAGCCACGGATAATGCCTATACGATTGCTGATAGGGTTAGTTTTCTGTCCCATATTATGCCTCCTCTGTAATTACTGGTTCAACGGTTTTTTTAGTATCAAGCACGATGGTAACGTGGTTTGAACGCTTAAGGATACGCGATGCACGGCCTTGAGCGGCTGTACGGATACGTTTTAGTGTACGGCCGGGTCCCACCATGATACTCTTGATATACACATTGCCATTCTCCAACTCTTTACGGTCTGCCTCGTTTTTGGCTTCCCAGTTGGCGATAGCGCTACGTACCAGTTTCTCAAGGCTGATAGCAGCCTCTTTCTTCGAATATTTAAGAATATCCAAAGCACGGTTGACCTCTACACCTCTGATAATGTCAGCAACCAGACGCATCTTGCGAGGTGAAGTAGGAATATCATTCAGCTTTGCAATAGCTGTCTGTTTCTTTATCTCTTTCTGCCTTTCGGCCATGTCTCTTTTTCTAGATCCCATTGTAATCCTTTTTTTAAATGTTAACGATTACCCGAGTGACCTTTGAAGGTGCGTGTCGGTGCAAATTCTCCGAGCTTGTGACCAACCATATTCTCTGTAATATATACCGGAACAAACTTGTTTCCGTTGTGAACAGCGATAGTGTGTCCCACAAAGTCCGGCGAAATCATACTTGACCTTGACCAGGTCTTGATGACTTCCTTCTTCATACTGCCTTCATTCATGGCGAGTACTCTTTTTTCCAAACTGTCCTGAATATAAGGACCTTTTCTAAGTGAACGACTCATAATCTTCTAAAGTTTAATTCCGTTATTTCTTTCTTTTCTTACTTCTTTCAAGGATGAACTTGCTGGAAGTCTTCTTGGGGTTGCGAGTCTTGTATCCCTTGGCCGGTAAGCCCTTGCGTGAACGGGGGTGTCCACCGGCTGCGCGGCCTTCACCACCACCCATAGGGTGATCCACGGGATTCATTACAACACCGCGGGTGCGGGGTCTGCGACCGAGCCAGCGTTTGCGGCCGGCTTTACCATGAGACTCCAGGCTGTGGTCAGGATTGGACACTGTACCTACAGTGGCACGGCAGGTTACCAGTACCATACGTGTCTCACCGGAAGGGAGACGAAGGATAGCATGGCCGCCTTCGCGTGCTGTAAGTTGAGCAAAAGTGCCGGCGCTGCGTGCCATAGCGGCACCACAACCGGGGCGGAGCTCAATATTGTGTACCAATGTACCAAGAGGAATTTCCGATAGAGGAAGAGCGTTACCGATCTCAGGGGCTACGCCGGGACCTGAAGCTATCACCTGGCCTACCTTGATACCGTTTGGAGCAATGATGTAGCGTTTTTCGCCATCACCATACACGACCAATGCAATGCGTGCACTGCGGTTGGGGTCGTATTCGATAGTCTTGACAGTGGCTGTATACTGGTCTTTGTCACGATGGAAGTCGATTACTCGATACATTCTCTTGTGACCGCCTCCGAGATAGCGCATTGTCATCTTGCCCTGGTTGTTACGTCCACCTGTGCGCTTGAGGGGCTTGAGGAGGGACTTTTCAGGGGTTGTGCAGGTGATATCGTCAAAAGCACTGATCACCTTATGTCTTTGTCCGGGAGTTACCGGTTTAAATTTACGTACTGCCATGGCCTTAAATGTTACTATAGAAGTCTATCTTATCATCTCCGGCCAGTGTCACAAATGCCTTCTTGTAGTGATTTGTACGGCCTGTTAGCATGCCTGCTGTTGTGTAGCGGCTTTTGCGTTTTCCTCGGTAATTTGCAGTATTTACATCAAGTACTGAAACACCATACATTTGTTCAACCGCTTTTTTGATTTCCAATTTATTGGCGTTGCGGTCAACGATGAAACCGTATCGATTCAATTTATCGCCTTGAATCGACATCTTTTCAGTTACTATTGGCTTAATTAAAATTCCCATCGTTTTATTGTTATTTGCGTCTTTCAACCAGAATATCCTGAACTCCGTCAACCATCACAAGGTGGTTGGCATTGATCAGTGTGTAGGTGTTTATCTCATCAACAGTGATAACCTTAACTTCCGGAAGATTGCGGGACGATAAGTAAATATTGTTTGAATTTTCGGGAAGTACCACAAGGGTTTTTCTTCCGTTTGCTTTGAGGTTGTCAAGAATCTTGATCAACTCTTTGGTCTTGGGAGCATCCATTGTAAAGGGCTCTACCATTGTTATTGCATTATCTTTTGCTTTGTAGGTCAAAGCAGAGAAACGTGCAAGCTGTTTGAGCTTCTTATTGAGCTTGAAACGGTAGTCACGAGGTTTGGGACCAAAAGTTGTTGCTCCGCCTACAAAGATGTTTGCCTTGAGGCTTCCGTGACGAGCTCCGCCACCACCTTTTTGTCTACCGAGTTTCTTGGTGCTGTGTTCTACCTCCCAACGCTCTTTTGTCTTGTGGGTACCCTGGCGTTGATTAGCAAGATACTGCTTAACATCAAGATAGATAGCGTGGTCATTGGGCTCGATTGCAAAAATTGCATCATCGAGAACAACTGATTTTCCGGATTCTGTTCCGTCAATTTTGTAAACTTTCAATTCCATAACGCTTAATCCTCCACAATTACATAAGAACCATTAGGTCCGGGGACTGAGCCCTTAACTAAAATGAGATTGTTCTCAGGGATAATCTTGATTACCTGAAGGTTCAATACCTTCACGCGTTCTCCGCCC
Source organism: Bacteroidales bacterium (assembly GCA_012511975.1). Classification (GTDB taxonomy): domain Bacteria; phylum Bacteroidota; class Bacteroidia; order Bacteroidales; family UBA932; genus Cacconaster. Next base: position 3,798 of record JAAZEZ010000053.1, read on the forward strand.
ATACGGCCTGCCATCTTCTTACCCTTAAAAATTCTTGAGGGCCAGGACGAGGCACCCAGCGATCCGGGGTGACGCTCTCTGTCTTTCTGACCGTGAGTACGGTCACCTACTCCTGAGAAACCGTGGCGCTTAACTACGCCCTGGAAGCCTTTACCTTTTGAAATACCGGTAACGTCAACCCAGTCAATCTTGCCCTCTGAAAGATCGAGGTCGAGATCTGCAACGGTGATAGTGTCCCCAAGTTTGAGTTTGGTAGTGTCAAAATCCTTGAACTCTACCAGCTTGCGCTTGGGAGTGGTTCCTGCCTTTTCGAAATGCCCTTTAAGGGGCTTGCTGGCGTGTTTCTCTTTAATATCGTCATAGGCAAGCTGTACAGCGGCATAACCATCTTTTTCAACTGTACGAATTTGCGTAACAACACACGGTCCAGCCTCGATAACAGTGCATGGAAGATTTTTTCCCTCGGCACTGAAAACGGAAGTCATTCCGATTTTTTTTCCAATTATTCCAGGCATGGTTGTTAATTTGGTGTAAATAAATTAGTTAACTAGTCTCCGCACATTTTTTGCGGGCTGCAAATATATAATGTTTTTCTTTATCGGCCAAATAATCCGCTGATTTTCAATTATTATTCCGTTGATTTTCCGACAAACGGTTTTTCAGAATCGGAATTATTGAATTACCTTTATAATTTACTTGGGGAGTCATTCGGGAAGGAGCCAAAAGAGGTCACTCAGGATGAAAAATGTATTCAAAATATTACTTACTCTTATTTGCTTATATGTTTTTTTGGCAAAAATATATGCGATAGGTTTTTCTTTAGTAAAGCGTATTAGTGATTGGCCGGTGTTACTTGTAGATGTTGTAGTCCTATGCGCCTGCGTGCTCCTGGTTCTGTTTTTGTGGAGAAATAGAGCAAATTTAAGATACGGGATAATTTGGTGTATATTGATTGTCGGGGCGATTTTTGCACAACTTTATGTAGGATTATTCAACTTTTTGATAAAGGATCCGGGTATCGATCAAACGAGAGTTTTATGGGCTTTTGATCTGCCGAATTTGCTCTCTTTGCTGATTCTGGTGGTTTTGATGATAATGATTATAAAAAAGAAAGCTTGTTGGAAAAATTTAATATGAAAAAAAGCGGAATAATGAAACCACGAAGAGTATCCTTGTTTTTTGTCCTTATTAGTTTTTGTGCGTCAGGACAAGATCTGTCCGGCACATATTACAGTGAATTCGGAACAAAAATAGAAATAATAGGAAATGAATTGACTTATATCGAGCCTCATTTTTCTACCCCTGTCCGGTCCAATGACACCTTGGCAAAATGTACATTCGAGCGGGTTGATGCTGATTTTATAAAAATCAACTCAACTCCACCGGACATTATTGCCTTCAAAGGATTAAATGTAACACAGCATTCGGATAGTACTGTCATTGACGGCATAAAAGTATCTTTTTCAATTCCATATCAAAGGTGGAATCTTAAAATACAGATACACACTGATACTTTCAAAACCTTTGATTTTGTATATTCCCAAGGGAGCAGAGATGTGATGTTACCCAATAATGTCAGATCAATGACATTTTATATTGCTCCCGAACATATTATACCACATACTGCAGATGGATTGTTTTATGGTGTTATTGGATTCGACCCATTTCAGGAGTTTGAAATAAAAGAGAATACCAATACGGTTTTGATAGAAATCCCTGCCTTAGATGATTCTTTTTTCGACAGATACTACATAAAAGATGAGTTTGCCAGGATATCGAATGACTCCATTATGTGGAAAGGGGAAGTATTTGTAAAGGGTGATGACGCTCCAATTCAGGAGTTATTTCAACTCGAAGGAGAGGCAGGTAATCAGTTAAATGAAATGATAATTTCAAGTATCAATTCATATATTACTTGGAAAAACAGTTTTGTAAAAGGTGGAATCAGTCTGCATGATACTTGTCATTATTGGGTTTGTAAAGATGGCTTTCCTGCCGATTTTCCTTATGATAGTATGCAGAATGTTACCTTTTTGAGTTTGCATAATTGGAATGGTTTATCGAAATCGTTGAAAAAGGAATTAAAAAAAGGAATAGATGCCTGTTTTGTGTGGTTAAAACTAACAGAGAGGCAGTTGGTTATTAGCATTGGCGGTAGGATAGTTAAATTGATTAAGAATAATAATCTTGAAGTAAGTGTCGGCGATTGGTCTGTTTTTACTTATGAGTACTCTTGCGAAAAGCAAAAATGGTTGCTTGTAAATACCGAATACGGCGGTATTTAGAAAACCCCGAAATCGCACAACAAAACAAGCAATATTTTGAAAAATTGCTCAACGAGTTGTGCGTTTTGGTGAAAATGTGATAAATAACCCCGAAAACCGTAAGCTAATTTCATTTACATCAAATAAAATTTTTACGGAGTAAAAATTAATAATTAACTTTACTCATGTAGAAATCCTCAAAATCAAATAGCTATGAAAAGGATCAATTATTACGGACAGTTACGACTGTTTCTGTTGGGGATTGTATTTGTCTTTGCAATCCTCTCTCCTCTAACTCCGCTCTGCACCTATGCCTAGACCCCTATTACTATGGACAAGGTTAACTATATCGCCCTTTCGCCGCAGGCTGCGGCATTGCACGATGCAATCAACTACCCCGTTGACGGCAACAAGGGTGCACCTGATATCTCCATTCCTCTTTATACAATCAAGTACGGCAAAATATCCATTCCACTAACCTTGCGCTACACCACAAGTGCTGCAAAAACAGATAAAAGCACGGCTCCCAATGTTGCCTTCGGTTGGGTGTTGGACGTTGGCGGAAGCATAAACCGTACCATCAGGGGCAAGCCTGATGAAGCCTCTAATTGGTACCAGGCATATGATACTACCTATTTCGATCAGCTCCGCACAAGCAATGACCAGTTTACCATCTCCTCCATCTACGGCTGGCATGGCATAAATGAATATGATTCTGAAAAGGACGAGTTCGTAATGAGCACTCCGAATGGGAGGGCTACATTTTATATTACAGGCAGCAACGGCTCATACAACGGACATTTCTCTCCGTCTGTAAACTGGAAGATCAAAACTACCCAACGCTATACTACTGCCGGCTTGACACCTATGTTTACCGGCATAAATATTCTGGACGGCGACGGCACTGAATATCGTTTCGGAAGCGGATCAAGCAGCACAAGCCCCACATCTCACGATGCGACGTACATAGAATACTGTTCCCATAATGTAATCGGTAACGAAATGACATACGCCAGCGGATGGCAGTTAAGGGAAGTTGAGGATGAGGCCGGCAACAAGGTGACTTTCAAATACACGCGCAGCGGTAACACCACTTACAGTTTGGGACATGACCAGTGGTATGAAATCACTGACAGTCCATCAGTTTTTTGGACAGAAGACGCCAGTGCGTCTCAGAACTACGTGGATACTTATTTTCCTGAAGGCAATAATACTTACTACCCTTATTACCCCACTGCATTCCGCCACGTCAATCCATCAAAAATTACTTGGCCACAAGGAGAGATAACCATAGAAGTGTCAAGCACAACGCATACGATTTCTTCCATCAGTATCTATGATAATAGCGGAAATCAGATTCGAAAAATTGTTTTTTCAACTGCATCCAATAATATCGACATTGATAAGCCCCTGCTCTCGTCCGTCACTGTTATTGATGCCGGAAATACATCTCAACAGGTATATTCAATGAGTTATAATAACATAGGTGGTTCATTGACCAATCCCTCTTGTGACTGGTGGGGATATTTCAACGGCACGACATCAAACCCCGGATCTTATCTTCCAAACCGTACGTTCACGGCATATGGATATGATTTCACCACATCGTTTTCATTGGGTAACGGAGGGCATCGGGAGCCGGCACCAAGTTACATTCTTCACAATATCCTGAAGAGCATTACTTATCCCGGCGGAGGTAGCACGGAGTTCACCTTCGAACCGAACACCTATTCCAAGGAACGTGGAGTGACCGTTACTTCCGGAACCGGCCCGGGTCTTCGCATCAAGACCATCCAATACAAGGACAAGGATGATACGGTGCTGCGAAAACTTGGATATACATATACGGGAGGCAACATATCCGTCATTCCTGACACATACTATACCACAAATTCGGTATTCAGACTATACATTTACGAAGATGGTCCCATCCCCTTGGCAATGTATGCCATTGCCGACAGAAGACGGAATATTACTCCCAAGTTTGTAAATCAAGTCAGCGGTGGCGGAGAAAGCGTGGACTATGATACAGTTACCGAGACAGTATATAACGGAACTACAGCGGTTGGGTCCACGATTCTCACCTTTTCCGTACCGGACAATTTTCATATTAACACAACGGGGTTCCTTAATGCCTCCGAAGCAGGACCATTCGAGCTGAATCAATATCACCTCACAGGAGAGTCACTCACCTACAACACAGCACGCATAATCAAGAAAGAGGAACGAAACGCTTCCGGTACTCTTACACGCAGGACCACTTACAAGTATGTTCGCGATAGTAATGCTCTGATCACCAATATGGGGTTTTATCATCTGGTTTACTATGATTACCAAGAGGCAGAAGAGGATTACGATAGCAGGCTTATGAAAGATTATTGGGCTATCCGCCGTCTTTACAGGCTCAAAGGGGTGGATGGTGTGCCTCCTCTCTACTATTACCTTTACACATCGATGAAGGGTTATCAATATCCTGCCGGAGAAACTGTCGAGACATTCCCCGTCTCCAACGATGGTTCGGTCTCCTCGTCCAATCCCTTCACAGTGGATCGCACCATAACATATACGACCGGTTATCCCTATCACTACCCATCGGAGTTGAAACACATAAGGAGCGATAACAAGAATGAGATTATCGAGTTGGATTATCCTTTCACAATTGTTGGAGATGCAATGATGGATTCGCTTGTGGCAAGACACATCGTCTCACCGGTGGTCGGACAGGCCAAAAAGGTTGGAAATACATATATTGATGCGTATGCCGTGGACTATAACAGATATGCCGGCACCAATGCACCTTACGGGCACTTCTTCAGACCTGTTACCATAAAATACTCTACCGGCACCAACCAGGCAACCGATACAAGAATCTCATTCGCCGGATATGATGCCTTCGGTAATCCTCGGAGCATAATATACAACAACAACGACACCGAGAACTATGTATGGAGCTACAGCCACCAGACGCCTGTTGCGAAAGTGACGGGTGCCACTTGGAGCGAAGTGGCATCGGCACTGGGCAGCTCGACGCTCAGCACGCTCGAGACTTCACCGTATCCTCCCGATGCTACCGTCACCTCAGCGCTCACTTCACTTCGGGGCATCTCCGGAGCGTTGACCGATGGACGCACCCATAGACCACATTACGGCGTGAGTGGGGAATACGACCCTTCCGGCAGGAAACAGACATATACATACGACGCATTTCAGAGGCTGATTACGGGCTTTGACAACGCCTCGAAGGTCAAGATGGCCATCGAATACAAGGATTCTACGGGAGTGGGTAACAGTTACGTCAAGGTTAGCACTCCGGATACTGCTATGACAACCATCGTATATGTACCGGAAGCCGGAAGGCGCACAGTCGCCAAATACTTTGACGGACAGTATCGGGAGAAGCAGTCTGTGCAGGCCTACGGATCGGGTACAGGGAAAGACCTCGTACTGCCGTATAATACATACGATGCATACGGGCGTGTGACAGACATGTGGCTGCCCTACGGGACTGCTGCGACAGGAGGGAGTTACCGCCCTTCATACCCGTCTGAACAGCTGAGTTTCTATTCAGGCCTTTATGGCAGTACTGAGGCGCCGTACGCTCGCCACAGGAAAGTTTATGAGAACTCTCCTGTCGGACGTGTCCTGAAGGAATATCTCCCTGGTGCGGGACAATATCTCAACTATCCCACAAAACATGATTACGGAGTGAATGCCGCCAATGAAGTTTATCGTTGGAATATAACTGCTTCCACCAGTACAGTTACGCGTGGGTCCTTTTATGATGCCGGTGCATTGATGAAAGAGATTGTTACGGATCCTGACGGCAGAGTCACCACCACATACACCGATAAGAATGGCAATGTCGTAGAAACGAGAATCGGCGACCTGCGTACAAGTTATGTGTTCAATGATGCCGGCCTCCTCGTGGCGGTCATTCCGCCAAAGGCGCAACCGAGTGGTACCACGCTGACGGCAACGATGTACTATCGCTATATCTATGACAGTCGCAATCGTCTCATAGAGAACTATGTCCCGGACAAGGGCAAGACGGAGTTCGTCTATGATGCAAATGACCGTCTCGTGGCTTCACGCGATGTGGCGGAACAATCTCTTGGAAAATGGCGTTTCTACCGTTATGACCGTGTGGGCAGGGAGGTCTATTCAGGACTTGTTGCAAGCACGGCGACTGCGGCAAGTCTCAGGACCTCTTACACTAACAAAGTCTTCAATCAGTCACTCAGCTCGTCGGGAGCCATCGCCGGATACACATCCACAGACAATGTTCTACCTGTTGCCCTGAAAGATGTGTTGAACGTTACATACTACGACAGTTATGGCTATACGGGAGAGAAGGCCTTCAGCGCAGCGGGAGCAGAGGTCGGACAGACATCACCATCCGTCCAGTCCTCCGCAGTCAAGGGACTTGTGACCGGACACAAGGCCAAGGTGCTCGACGGCAACGAGCTGACAACATCGGGCATATTGCTCACTACAAGCCTATATTACAACGACCTCGGGGATATGATTCAGGAGGTTGGAGATCTCTACACCGGAGGCACGGCAGGTACATTCAGAAGGAGCACCTTGTACAGACATCAGGGAGAGGTCGCAGCGACAAAGGAGTCGCAGACTGTAGGCTCCGTCACCACTACTGTCGTTCGCAAGTATGGCTACGACTATTCCGGTCGTCAGACCTCAGTTAAGCAGAGCATCAACGGAGGGGCCTATGTTCCTCTGGAGACAGCGACATTCGATGCTATCGGAAGGCAGTCAACACGCAACCTTGGAAGCAATGTCCAGACAGTGAACTACTCTTGGGATATACGCGACAGGCTCTCTTCCATCAACAACCCTTCTTCGCTTGGAAGTGACAAGTTCGGAATATCCTATACTTACGAGCGGGGTGGCAATGTCAGCGGCTTGAGTTGGGCACACTCAGGAGGCAGCACACAGTCCTATTCTTATGCTTACGACAACTACGGCAGATTGACATCGGGAACACATTCAGGTGGCAATTCCGAGTCGGCGGTATATGACCAGAACGGCAATTTCACGAGTCTGACAAGGGCCGGTGTAAGAGCGGAGACACTCAACTACACCTACGCTTCGGGAACCAACCGCATAGAGTATCTCAAGAGCAACGGCGTACAGAAGAACTACGCCCATAACAATGACGGCACAATGTCCACAGACGGCTTGCGAGGACTGTCTATTGCATACAATTCCTTAAAATATCCGAAGAGCGTATCCAACAGTTCGAGCACCGTAACCTATATCTATGACGCAGTAGGCAACAAGCTTGCGGTGCTTCAAGACGGTGTCAAAAAGAACATCTATTGCGGGGAATTTGTTTATGATGCCAATCTCGGTGTGGATTATATAATAACCCCGGTAGGACAGATGACAAACAATTCGGGTACATTTACGCCGCAATTCAACATAACCGACCATCTCGGCAATGTCAGATCTGTGGTGAACTCAAGCGGCACTGTAGTTCAGGGCACTCACTATTATCCATTCGGTCTCGCATTTGCAGACAATAATGTGGCGACAAACCGCTACCTCTTCAATGGCAAGGAACTTGAGAACTATACCTTAGGTACCACATACCTCGGTACTCTCGACTACGGCGCACGCCACTACGACCCTCGCATCGCAAGGTGGACCGTACCCGACCCGATGGCGGAGAAATATTACGGCATTAGTGGTTATGTGTATTGTGCGGGGAATCCGGTAAGGTTTATTGATCCTACTGGCGAATTTCCTGTGGAAACAATTTGGGATGTCGGAAATTTGCTTTATGATGTTGGTGCTGCTATTTATAATCATATTAAAGGCGACCATAAAACAGCACGTTCTCATTGGGGAAATGCCGCATTCGATGCAGGAGCAATGTTAATACCTTATGTTCCTGCTGGGACAAGTAAAGTTGTAAAAGTAGGAGCATCAGGGGCTAAGGCTCTTGACAGAGTTACGGATGCAAGAAAAGCTTCGAGAATGACTGAAAATGCAGCGAAAGGAAAAGCTTTTGAAAAACAAGTTGGTGAAAACTTGGGCAATAATAAAGCAAGTCAGGTAACAATAGAAGCAGCAGATGGTACAAGAACCAAAGTGGATTTTGTTCAAAAAAATGACGGAAAAGTAACATTAACAGAAGCCAAAGGTTCACCAACAGCACCATTAACAAAAAATCAAAAGATTGCACATCCTCAAATAGAAACAAAAGGTGGAACTATAAGAGGTAATAAAGGAATAGAAATAGGATTGCCGTCAGGGACAAAAATTCTACCTACAAAGGTTGAAATAGTCAGACCAGAAGATTTGTTAAAAAAATAATAATTTGTAAAAATGTCAGTTGAAAACAGAATGATAATAGATTTTATCAGCGAAAAAGAAGATAATTTTATTCTAACTATATCTGACCATTTGGAATGGGATGAAGAAAACGAACATATTTTTTTGTTGCAGGAAAAAATTAATGATTATTTAATAGCAATAGAATCAGGACAACTAAATAAAAAATATCCAAATTCGATTGGTAAGAAAGTTATTATTAGCGTTGCATTAAAATATGAACCAGATGAAAATGGAGTTTTATTTTTATCAAAAGTAAAAGATACTTTGTCAAATTCGGGTTATGGTTTCTCTTATTATATTTTGGAGTGAGTTATGGTAATGCTACAAATCAATAGTTATCAAAATAATCGTCAGATTATCCTTAATTTTAATATATAGACGCAAAGGCAGGGATATATTCCTTGCCTTTTGCTATTTACTTCTTATAAATCCCCCTTTCCCAAAAAAGTTATCAACAATTTGCATTTTTGCATTCAATCGCTTTGCTCATCGGGTTTTCGTTCGCTTTTTATCTCTTTTTTAAAATCCCCTTTTCCGACAGGCGTTTTAGCGGGTTGGAAAGATAAAAAAACAACAAAAAAACAAGGCAAAAAAAAATGTAGAAAAAAACACCAAAAAGTATTATTAAAAAATATCAACACAAATTTCCAAAGGTGTATTACGATCCAAATATTAATGCTACAACTAGTGATATTTATAAAGAATATTTAAAAGAGTGATAATGAAGAGAAAAATTTTGTTTTATATAATTGCAGGCATTTTATCAGCTATATTTTTTATTGTATTATATAAGTGGTTTTTTAATCAACCCTGCAAAGTTCCTGAAAAGCCTGATAATGTGCCATATTCCGCAGTATGGAAAGGTGATTTTGACGAAGGTCAATGGATAGAATTGGTCTCAATGAGAGAAGATACCTGTAGGTTTAGAATCTACCAAGACTATGATGGCAGTTTAATTTTAGATGCGGACTTTTATTATGTTGACTGCTAAAATTTTCGTTTAACAAAAGATAACTGGGTTGAACATATCGCTTATTTTGGTAATAATTTAGAGTTATACGATAAATCAAATCCAGATAAAAGGTGTTATCTGGCTCCAATTTATCCTCCATACTATGATGCTTATTCCTTAGTGACAGTTAAAGAATAATAAAAATGACTGATATTATGATATGAACCCGACATTTAGACAAGGACAGTGTTAAAAAGTACATCTATTGCGGAGAGTTTGTCTATGATGCCAATCTCGGTGTGGACTATATCCTGACCCCGGTAGGACAGATGACAAACAATTCAGGTACGTTTACGCCGCAATTCAACATCACCGACCATCTCGGCAATGTCAGATCGGTGGTGAACTCAGGCGGTGCGGTATTGCAAAGCACGGATTACTATCCGTTCGGTCTGGCATTTGCAGACAATAATGTGGCGACAAACCGTTACCTCTTCAATGGCAAGGAACTTGAGAACTACACATTAGGCACCACATATCTCGGCACTCTCGACTACGGCGCACGCCACTACGACCCCCGAATCGCAAGGTGGACTGTACCCGACCCGATGGCGGAGAAGTATTATGGCATTAGTGGTTATGTGTATTGTGCGGGGAATCCGGTGATGTTGGTGGATCCGGTTGGGAGATTCCCTGTTTTATTAGTTCCATTAATAAAAGGAGCCGTAGGAGCAATTGCAGACGCAGCTGCGCAAGTTACCGTATCAATGGTTAATGGGCAGAGTTTTGGTCAAGCGATGTCAAGTATTGATTATACAAGTGTTGGTGCTTCTTTTGTAACTGCGGCCATTGCTATGCCGGGAATGTCCACTGCTGCAAAAGTTGCTACAGTGGCTGTTGTTGCTACTGATGCAGCAATTGATGTTAATGCAAAAGGTGAAATTCAAACTATTGGTGGCGTTATTGGAGAAAATAAGTCAATTACTAATGCCGCTATAGATGCCGTATCTTCAGTTGTACCCGGAAAAGTAGTGGATAATGTTACTTCGGGTTTTAACAAGGCTGTTTCTTCTGATTTAGGTTCAAGTGCAGCAGCAACACTTACAAAAGAAACAAAGTCTTCAATGAAACAGGCACAAGCAATGGTAAACAGTACGGCTGTTCAAACAGGAGCAAATGCTGTTGCCGATTATATGGGAGGGATGATTGGCGGACAGGCTAATGAGGCAATAGGAACAGGTTCTACAACAAGAATTTCGACTCCACTCAAAGACTCCTTAGTTCAGCAGAATGATGCAACTCGCGTACAACGACCTATTATCCCAATATATTCAAGATGAAAAATTTAAAAGATCCCATTCTTTGGCTGTTTAGTATCATCTGTGTGATATTCCTCGCTTATTTATTGATAGGAGGTATTATTAAGAAACACTCATTAGATAAAAACTTAGAATATTCAAAAGCAATAGTCATAGACCATTTCTTCACTATCAGATATACTGATTACTTCAGCTATGAATTTTTCGTAGAAGATAAGAAGTATCAAGGTAGCGGAGAATATTATCCTAAAAGTGATACGTTGTCAGTGGGCGATACTATTACAGTGGTTTATGATAAGACAAACCCCGATAATAACAGACCCGAGAGAGAGTATTAGGTGATAGTCAATCCTCTTATCGCATTGTTGATGGTTTGTGAAGCCAAAATAAAATAGAAAAGTGCATCACAAAAAGAATTTGGTAATTGATATGGCAAAACAAAGAATAACAACAGGAGCAATCCTTGAAGTAAATATTGAAGGTCAATATTATGTTTATACTCAAATATTAGGTAAAGCAGGATATGCATTTTTTGATTATAAATCGAAGGAAAAGTTAGAAGATCTTACGGTTTTATTATCTGCTAGAATATTATTTATACTATCAGTTTATGACGATATTATTACAAAAGGGGAATGGTTGAAAGTTGGTAAACTTCCAATACGAAGTGATTTGTTAGTTCAACCACTACAGTTTATTCAAGACAATTTGAACCCGAATAATTTTGAACATTATAATCCGAATACAGGAGAAATAACAAAAGCCACAAGAGAAGAATGTGAGGGTTTAGAACGTGCAGCAGTATGGGAGGCAAATCATGTAGAAGATAGAATTAGAGATTACTATTTGGGTGTTCCAAATATTTGGGTAGAACAATTAAAAATCAAATAAACGAAGGCTATAAAGACGCTCGCAATATAAACAACAATATTTTGCATTATTATCGTTGCGACCATTTGGGTAACGTAAGAGAGGTTTGGAAAAGCGGTATTGGCGGAGGCTAGGTTCAAACTGTGCAGCGAATGCAGTACTAACCGAGCGGATTGTCATGGGTAGATTGTTTGGGAGCGGACTATCAAAATCGTAAGTATAAGGCTATTGAAAGGACAGCCTGAACTATCCAACAAACAGAAAAAAGTTGTTGATAGCCATAAAAAAGATATTAGAAAAGAAATTAATGCCGTCTTTGTAATCAGTAACTTCGCATGTACAATTTTCGGTAAGGTTGAATGTACAGAAAATGGCAACATGGCATGTACATAAAAAGGGTTAAAAAAAGAGTCTTCATATCTTTGTTGATTATCAAAAAACAA
>JAAZEZ010000054.1 GCA_012511975.1 Bacteroidales bacterium
ACCTATCGCTATGAACTTGACCAGCGCCCGACCTACAAGGCTCTCGGTGCCATTCATGAATTTGTGGTCGAGAATCCACAGTCGGAGTATATTGCCAGATGTCACGAGATGGCGTATGAGCTTAACGGCCGTCTGGAACTCAAGTCCTACAAATCTGCCTACCTTTATTACCATATGGAGGATTATCTGGCAGCCCACTATGCTTTGAAAAATGTGCTAAAGGAGAATGCTGATAACCGTTACCGTGAAGAGATACTCTATTACACGGCAATGTCGGCATACAAATATGCTTCGATGAGTGTCCCTGAAAAACAGCGTGAGCGTTACCTCACATTTGTCGATGAATATTTCAATATTGTCAGCGAATATCCTGAATCACAATACCGCAAAGAGCTGGACGGACTCTATTCCAAGGTCCAAAAAATCCTTAAGAAGGATTCCCCTGAGGAAAATAATTAATAACAATAACTATATAATGTGCAACACTAAACCTATAAGCAACAACACGGAAACCCGCAATCTTACCAAACTCGCAGAGCCTACAGGAAATATCTACGAGTCAGTTAAGATTATCTCCATCAGGTCCAACCAAATTGCTGCTGCAGTCAAAAAGGAACTTAGCGAAAAGCTCGCACAGTTCAAGAGTGATGCAGACGCTCTGGAAGAGACCTTCGAAAACAAAGAGCAGGCGGAAATCTCCAAGTATTACGAAGTTCAGCCCAAACCCACTCTCGTTGCTATTCACGAGTTTGAGGAAAACCAGATCTACTACCGTAAGGCGGAAGAATAACATCATAGCCCAGCATAGAGGATCCGTATGCTCAGTAGATTGACAATACAGAACTATGCCCTGATCGATTGTTTGGATATAACTTTTCCGGACAATCTGGTTATCATTACCGGTGAGACGGGTGCAGGTAAGTCAATCTTATTGGGGGCACTATCACTTGTGCTTGGTGGCCGGTCCGATAGCTCCACACTCAAAGACCGTACACGAAATTGCGTGGTAGAGGCTATTTTTACCCTCGAAGAGGGTAGGGAATGCATCCTAAGGAGGGTAATCTCTCCAGGAGGTCGTTCACGTATATTTATTGACGATGAGCCGACCACTCTGGAGAATATGAAAAATTTCTCGGAATCTCTTGTAGATATTCACTCTCAGCATCAGCATTTGCTTCTATCCCGGACCGAATTTCAAACTTCGATCCTGGACCATTTTGCCGGATTGACTCTCCAGGTCAGCGAGTACGAAGCAGAATACGCGGAATATCTGAATGCATGTCGTGAAATCTCCGAACTCGAGCAGAAAATAGTGGAGGCGGCCCGTACGCGCGACTATCTGGAGTATCAATATGCACAGTTGGAGAGCGCTTCTCTTGTGGAAGGTGAACTGGAAGAACTTGAGGCAGAGCAAGCACAGTTGGCAAATAGCGAAGAGATATTGCAAAGCATTTCCCGAATGGAGTTCCTCTTCGAAGGGGAGGAGGGCAGTATATCTTCACGGCTTAAGGAGATAGAGTCACTATTGCAAAGGCTCTCTTCTTTCATAACTGAGTTTGGAACTCTCGCAGAGCGCATCTCTTCATCCAGGATCGAGCTTAAGGATATAGAGAGCGAGATTTCGATCAGGGGTGGTTCAGTGATTACCTCTCCCCAGCGCCTCCAGATGGTAGATGAACGCCTTTCCGTGCTTTATGACCTTATGCGCAAGCACGCTGTGGATAGTATTAGTGAGTTGATATCCATCAGAGAGTCAATCGGAGCTCAATTGGAGAAGTCCCTGGATCTCTCTTTGGAGAAGGAGGCAGCCGAAAAGCGTAGAGATGCGCTAAAAAACAGCTGTGATGCTCGTGCAGAGGCCATATTTAACCAACGCTCCCAGGCGGCTCCGTTACTCTCACAAGAGATAGAGGAGGCGGTCAGGGCTTTGGAGATGCCTTTCGCGCTTTTCTCAGTGCAAGTGGATCGTGAGGGAGCTGTTTTCCTCTTTTCCGCCAACGGCGGTGAACTTAGAGAGCTCTCAAAGTGTGCATCGGGGGGTGAACTTTCGAGGATAATGTTGGTTATCAAGGGACTTATGGCTCAATATGTTGGGATGCCGACAATGATTTTTGATGAAATAGATGCCGGGGTATCAGGAAGTATTGCCGATAAGATGGGACGAAAAATAGTGGATATGGGACGAAATATGCAAATATTTGCCATTACGCATTTGCCGCAGGTGGCCAGTAAAGGCTCCGCCCACTATCTGGTTTATAAAACTTTTGAGGAGGGCGACGAACCACGTACCCAAATAAAATATATAGAAGGAGAGGAACGTGTTAGGGAGATTGCCCGTATGCTGAGCGGTTCAAAACTTACCGAAGAAGCACTTGCCAACGCACGTGTCCTCCTGCAATCCGAATAAAATAGTAATAATTTATAAAAACATTAATAACCATGAGACTAATCATCCAAGAATCTTACGGAAAGATGTCGCAGTGGGCTGCCGCCTACATTACGAAGAAAATCAATGATTTTGCACCTACTGAGGAGCGTCCTTTCGTGCTGGGCCTCCCCACCGGATCAACACCTCTTGGTACCTACAAGGAGCTGATTCATCTCCACAATATAGGCAAGGTGTCATTCAAAAATGTTGTCACCTTCAATATGGACGAATATATCGGTATTCCTGAGGATCATTCCGAGAGTTACAAAACCTTTATGTGGACAAATTTCTTTTCTCATATTGACATTCCTGAAGAAAATGTAAATATTCTAAACGGCAATGCTGAAGATCTCCAAAAAGAGTGTGAGGATTATGAGAAGAAAATTGTCTCTTACGGTGGCATCAAACTCTTTATGGGCGGGATAGGTGCAGATGGCCACATCGCTTTTAATGAGCCTGGCTCTTCACTCACTTCACGTACACGTGTAAAGTCCCTCACCACTGACACCATCATCGCCAATTCCCGCTTCTTTGGCCATGACATCAATAAAGTGCCCAAAACAGCACTCACAGTGGGTGTGGGCACCATTATGGACTCAGAAGAGGTACTCATCCTTGTAAATGGGCATAACAAGGCAAGGGCTCTCTACCATGCTGTTGAGGGTTCTGTTAATCATATTTGGACTATTTCAGTGCTCCAGATGCATCGCAAGGGCATCATTGTTTGCGATGACGCTGCAACAGTGGAACTCAAAGTGGGTACCGTAAATTATTTCAAGGATATCGAGAAAAACAATCTCGATTCCACTTCACTTCTTGAATAGAACGATCATGCTGGCAAGAGTTCGCGCATATCTTTCCGCTGACAGAGCGGATGCAATCATTATCCCTTCCAACGATCCTCATTTTGGGGAATATGTGCAGAAACATTTCTGCATCCGTGCCATGCTGAGTGGATTTGATGGCTCTGCCGGCACTCTTGTCCTAACACTTTCGGAGGCTGCCCTCTGGACCGACTCCCGATATTTCATCCAGGCTGAGGCTCAGCTTAAGGGTTCGGGAATTGACCTCATGAAAATAGGAGTTGAGGGTGTGCCTGACATAGTTTCGTGGCTAAATGCACGCTTTGATGATGGGTGTAGAATATTGCTTGACGGGGCGCTCATTTCTGCTGCCGAATATGCGTCCTACAATAAAAAACTGAATGCGCGGGTAGTTGGGATTGCAGATCCTTTTGACGAAATTCTTTCGGAACGCGAACCGCTCTATTTCGAAACGGTAATTTTGGATCCGGAGTCCTTTTCGGGACTCTCCGTAGCAGCTAAAAGGGAAATGGTCTTTTCAGGAGATCCGGCCGATCTCCGAATCTGTCGCATATTGACACGTTGTGACGATATAATGTGGCTCTGCAACATCCGCGGAAGCGACATAGACTACAATCCGGTGGCGCTCTCCTATGCGCTGGTATTTAGTGACAAGATTTTGCTTTTTGCCTGCAAAGAGGCATTTGAAGAGGCAGCCTTGGAATATCTTGCATCCCAACAAGTGGAAATACTACCCTATGCCTCATTCTACGATGTTTGCGGAGAAATGGCCTCAGACGAGTCGATTCATTTCTTATCACCTGCTTCCTCCACTTCTATGCGTCTGGAATCGATTTTTGCAGATTCTAGACACTTCGGCTATGAATCCAGATCTGAAGGAGAGGTTGCGTATCGCAAGAGCATCAAAAACCCCGTTGAACTGGAGGGTTTCTGTAAGGCAAATCTCCTGGACGGTATTGCCTGGTGCAGGATACTAAAATATATTGAAGATAACATTGAAACCGGTACTCTCAATGAGTATTCCATCGCTCAACAGCTTATTGAATATCGTGGCGAAAGTCCGGACTATCGTGGTGAGAGCTTCGAACCTATCGTGGCTTTCAATGCAAACGCTGCCTCAGCGCATTACAGCGCCAATTCGGATGAAGAAGCGGCGGTGGTTACAGCTCAGGGATTTCTACTGATGGATACGGGTGCACAATATCCTTTTGGCACCACTGATACTACACGCACCATACCTCTCTCAGAGCTTACACCGGACCAGATTGCTGATTATACTGCTGTGCTAAAGGGCATGATACAGCTTTCTATGGCCTCCTTTATCAAAGGGACCACCGGATATCAGCTTGATATTCTTGCACGCCAGCCGTTGCTCTCTCTCGGAAGACTCTTTTTCCATGGCACCGGACATGGAATAGGTCATTACCTCTGCGTGCATGAAGGTCCTCAAAACATCCGTATGGACAGGGATAGCGGAGTAGCGCTACTCCCGGGAATGGTGCAGTCAAACGAACCGGCGATTTATATCGAAGGAGAATATGGCATCCGCACCGAAAATGTGCTTGTGGTGGAGCCCTTTACGGAGAATGAATTCGGCACCTTTTATAGGTTCGAAACGCTGACGCTGGTGCCAATCGCTACCTCCTGTATAGATCGTGAACAACTGGGAGATGAATGTGCGCAGTGGCTCAACAATTACCACCGTAGGGTATATGAAAAAATCGCCCCCCATCTAAATGATGAAGAGGCGATATGGCTGAAAAATAAATGCCGTCCTATCTGACGGTGATCCTCCTGTCGGGTGTGTACTCTACATCCCTGCTTTCAATATTTACAAATCCTCCGTTAGGTCCGGTCCTGCGGAAATGAATATCATTCTGGAGCATATTCATAGGGCAATAATAGATTAACTGGGGGAAATCCTTGCCTAAATCATTAATTATCGTGATAAAATAGAGGAATGTGTCATATCCGTGAAAGGCAAATGGGGTAGGCTCTGTTTTAAAAAGAGCGCGGTAGCCTAGGATGAATTCCTTTGTGGCCTTGTCACTGTAATCGACATAATAATTGGTGGAGAAATGGGTGTTGACCTCGTGCAGAAGAACTCCTTCAATAGTCTCGAAATTCCTGACTCTGTTGGAACAGTAGACTTTAATGTTATAACCGTTGAACTTGAGAACCCCCATATTTCTTATCACATCCGAAGCAAATGCTTCCTGCTCTGAAGCCACAACAATGTGGTGTTCTACATCCGGACTCATTGTGACCAAGAGTGAATCTATTATGGTCCTGCCGCTGACAATATGATATCTAATCTCATTGCAGGGGAGTCCGGCCGAATCAATTGCAGCCAATATGCTACGTCTGTAGGGTTCCTCGCTGCCTGATGCGTCAGAGAACAGTGTCAGTTTGGATTGATTGCCGAGATCTATCCTACCTATAAGATTGGTTATCTGGGTAGCTGCCGACACGGGCATTTGAAAGAAATAACGGTTATGCAATGCGAGGGAGTCGGTTTGCTGATCGAGCGGAGAGACAAACGGTATATTGTTGAAGTTACAGTAGTCAGTGAAAGCGTTTATTTGCTTTGCATCGATATGGCCTACCACCAAATCGCAATCCCTTATCATATTATTTTGGAATAGTTCTCCTGTCCAGGAGTATGTTGTGATGTCTATAGTATTGAGTGCTATGTGCATTCCGGCCTCTTTGGCTTTTTCCACCGCCATCAAAGCTCCGCTGTAGAAATCCAGATAGTTGGTGGATGGCTTGGCAGAATGTGTGTCGAAGGGGAGTATAAGAGCGATTTTTATAGGATTTGCTCTGTCAAAGTGGGTGGTACTCTTGAGCAGCTCTATTTTAGCGAGAGCTTCAGTTTCGCTCATCTCTTCGAATAGAACGTCTTCGGTGATGATTTCAGTAGTCTCTTCTGTGCCGTTTTCATCATTTTCAAACTCATCTTCCGGCTCTTCCACTTCCTTTTTGATTGGAATGCGGAGTATCTGTCTGAAGTAGATATGTGTATTCTCCAGTCCGTTAAACTCCACTATCTCCCGTACTGACACACCATATTTTCTGGATATGGAGTGGAGGGTTTCGAAGAGTTTGACCTTATGTTTAATGTAATCCTTTTCGGATACTTCCTGCTCTACACTCTCGGATTCCTCTTCTATGCCCTTTTGTGGCTCTTCAACAGGTTGTATCGGAGCTCCTGGTTGTGAAACCTCGGCCTTGGCTGATGTGGGAATATAGATGATTTTACCCGCTTTAAGTCCCTCTTTGAGCTGGGGATTGGCTTTGAACAGCTCTTCGGAATCCACCTTGTATGCTTTGCAGAGTGAATAAATCGTTTCCCCTTGCTCTACCTTGTGGATAAGGTAAATGTTGCCGCCAATATTCACCTTTTCGGTGGAAATAGTGATTTGGGGAGGCAATGTGTTTTGCGCTTCCAGAGAGAGGAAAAGCAGAGCCAGGAGGGTTGTTATTAAAATTTTTTTCATAAAGGAAGTCTTGCGAGCATGTTTTTGATGTTCTCCTCTATTCTTTCGTAGATCTCATCGTAGCTCATTTTGCAGAACTCTTTACCGGTGATCTTTTCGTATAGTTCAATATATCTATCAGAAATCGTACCAACCCGTTCCGGAGTCATTTCAGGAACGACCTGGCCCGGTTGTCCGCTGAAGCCATTCTCCATAAGCCACTCTCTTACGAATTCTTTGGAGAGCTGCCTTTGCTGTTTTCCTTGGTTGAAGAGTTCCTGATAGGAGTCCGCATAGAAATATCTTGAAGAGTCCGGGGTGTGAATTTCATCTATGAGATAGATTTCACCATCCTTTTTGCCGAACTCATATTTGGTGTCTACCAGTATAAGTCCGCGTGAGGCTGTAATCTCGCAACCCCTTTGGTAGAGAGCCAGGGAAATGCGTTCAAGTTCTTCGTAATCTTCACGAGATACGAGTCCCCGGCTTATGATTTCCTCTTTGCTGATATCCTGGTCGTGCCCACCTATTTCGGCTTTGGTATTGGGAGTGATGATGGGATGTTCAAATTTCTGGTGTTCCCTCATTCCTTCGGGAATATGAACACCGCATATCATTCTCTCTCCTGATTTGTAGCTTCTCCAGGAACTGCCGGTAAGGTAGCCGCGTACAATCATCTCTATAGGGAGCGGATCGCACTTATAACCTATGGTAACCATCGGGTCGGGAGATGCAATTTTCCAGTTTTTGACAATGTCAGAAGTTTGGTCGAGGAAAGATGAGGCAATTTGATTAAGCACCTGTCCTTTGTAAGGAATACCCTTGGGGAGAACTACATCAAAGGCAGAAATCCTGTCTGTAGCCACCATTACGAGGTATTTGTCTGCAATGAAATAGACATCCCTTACCTTACCGACATATTTTGAGGTTTGTCCTGAGAAATCAAATGCAGTTCGTGTTATTGCATTCATAATAGATTAATAAGGGCCTGTTTATGAAAATTGCCGCATCAGTCAGTCTGTTATACTGGGCTGATACGGCAATGTATTGTCCGGTATAATTTAGTTTTTATTCCTTACCTTGACGTATTCGGCGTTGAGACCTTCAACCACTTCCTGAGTAATGTCAAGGGCTACATTGCCTACGATTATGGTGTTGGTTACATCAGTGGTGGTGAGAATGGCTGCGTAGCCGCGTACTTTATTGTACTCCTCAAGATAGGTCTTGATAGCGTAGATTATCTGGTTATTCATCACATATTCTTTCTCCTGGAGTTCAAGCTGTTTCTGATTGGCAAGATTCTGGAGGTCCTGCTGGCGCTTGAGAAGAGCATTCTGTTGCTGCTCGGCATTTGAGCGGGTGAGAAGACCTTTCTGGTACTGGTTCTCAAAACTTTTCATATCGCTTTCTAGCTTTCTTCCCCTTTTGTTGAGGTCGTCTTGAACTGCCTGAGCCTCTGCCTGGAAAGTAGATGAGAGGTCGCTTGCCATATCATATTGCATGATAAGAGTATCCATACGAACAAAAACTATGTCACCTCTCTCGGCTGTCACTTCTGAATTACCTTCAGGAATGGTAACCTTGGGACCCTTTTCACCTATAAATTGAAATACCAGCACAACTATGGCCATAATTAGAGCCAGAACGCTGAGGATTATCGGAGTCTTGTTTCCGCAGGATGGTTGAACGTTATTTTCCATAAACAATCTTTAAAAAACGTGATTTATATTCTTTTATATGATATGCTTTGCAAAAGCAAATATCATGCAAATATAGTTAA
The DNA here is from genome assembly GCA_012511975.1 of Bacteroidales bacterium. Taxonomy (GTDB): domain Bacteria; phylum Bacteroidota; class Bacteroidia; order Bacteroidales; family UBA932; genus Cacconaster. The sequence continues at coordinate 8,512 of JAAZEZ010000054.1, forward strand.
AAATCGGACAATTGCTCCAAATATGCCGCAATTGTCTTTTCAAGTCCTAGGTAGAGAGCATCGCTGATAAGAGCATGACCTATTGAAAACTCAAGCAGGTTGGGAATCATCTGACGCAAATAGCGGAGATTTTCCAGATTAAGGTCATGGCCGGCGTTAAGACCCAAACCGAGGCGGGTGGCCTCTTCGGCCGCTTTCACATAGGGTTCAATAGCCTTTTCGCGTCCGGCGGAATAGCCTGTTGCATAGGCTTCAGTATAGAGTTCAACACGGTTACAGCCGGTCTCGGCTGCATACTGTATCATCTCAATTACGGGATCTATAAAGATGGAGGTGCGTATACCGGCATCATTGAATTGTTTACAAATCTTCTTCAGGTAGTTCAGGTTGCGTTTTGTATCCCATCCGGCATTGGAAGTTAGGACATCTTCGGCATCAGGCACAAGTGTAACCTGTGCAGGTCGAATTTCCATTACAAGGTCAATAAAAGAGGGGATAGGGTTACCTTCGATATTGAATTCGGTGGTAAGTACCGGTTTGAGTTGACGTACATCGCTATATCTGATGTGCCTTTCGTCAGGTCTGGGATGAACTGTGATGCCTTGAGCACCAAATTTCTCGCAATTGATTGCCGCTTTCACCACATCGGGAAGATTTCCGCCGCGTGCATTACGGACAGTTGCAATCTTGTTGATATTTACACTTAATTTTGTCATATTTACAAAAATACATAATTTTGACAAATTTAGCGTTATAAATGAAACAGAGTACTAAGATTGCCATTTTGGGAAGGGAGGTCAGGATAGGACACCTTGATCAGTTTGCTCTTCTGCTGGATGTGCTTTCCTCCAGAAAAGTAAGTTTCGTATGGTATGCGCCTTTTGTTGAGCAGCTTTTGGAAAAGGGCCTGAAATTGCCTCATGGTGAGATGTTTACCTCCAGTGAAGATCTTCCTGAAGATGTAAATCTTTTCCTCTCCCTTGGTGGTGACGGTACCTTCCTCTCTTCGGTCACGTATGTCAGGGACAGAGGAATACCGGTTGCAGGCATCAACTTTGGCCGATTGGGCTTTCTTACTACCGCAAAGGTAGGGAGTGAGCCTCCCTTGTGGGTAGATGATCTGCTTGAGGGACGCTACTCGCTGGAGCAGCGTGATCTTCTCAAGATTTATTGCGACTCGGTGCCTGAAGGGTTTTATCCCTATGCGATGAATGAGATTTCGATTCACCGCCAGGGTCCTGCAATGCTCTCCATAAGCATTAAGATTGACGGCAGGTTATTGCCTCTTTATCGCGCAGATGGAATAGTGATAGCTACCCCAACCGGCAGTACGGCCTATTCCCTAAGTGTCGGCGGACCGATAGTAATGCCCGACTCTCCTGTGCTCATTATCGCTCCGATAGCGCCTCATAACCTCAATGTACGCCCGCTGGTGGCTCCGATTACCTCCATACTGGAACTCACTCTATCATCGAGGGACTTACCTGCGATAGTAACAATGGATAATCGCTCCTTTATGCTCCCTTCCGGAGGATTGGCGCGGATTACCCGAGGTGAATTTCCTTTTGGTTATATCTCCCTTTTTGACAATAATTTTATTAAAGCTATACAAGACAAGCTCCTTTGGGGCGAAGATAAACGCAATGACATCTGAAATCACAAACATTCCGACACACGTATCGATAATAATGGACGGTAATGGTCGCTGGGCCTGCAGTAAGGGCCATGACCGCCTCTTCGGCCACAATGCCGGAGTGGAGAGTGTAAAAGCTGCCGTTGAGTATGCAAGAGAGAAAGGCATCAGGTATTTGAGTCTATTTGCCTTTTCCGAGGAGAACTGGGGACGACCGGATGAGGAAGTGTCAGGGCTGATGGATTTGATGACCAAGGCAGTGGTTAATGAGAGGCCAACTTTTGCCAAATATGACATCAGGTTGCGCATTATCGGCAACAGAGAACAGCTTCCCGACGATTTGGTTGCTCTTGTAGAGGAGGTTGAGGCAGAGACCATCTCCAACTCGTCACTCGACCTGATAATTATGTTGAGCTATAGTGGCAGGTGGGACATCCTCGAAGCGGCGCGTCGATATGGTAAAATGTGTGCAAATGCCACCAATGAGGGGCTACCAATACCTTTTCTTGATCAAGACTTATTCACGGGGTTGCTCAATACCGACGGCATTCCCGATCCCGATCTCATCATACGTACAAGCGGTGAACAGCGCATTAGTAATTATATGTTGTGGCAGGCTGCCTACACCGAGTTATACTTTACGGAAGTTCTTTGGCCTGATTTTCGCAAAAATGATTTTGATAAAGCGCTGGAAAGCTTCAATAACAGGCAGCGGCGCTTTGGCAAACTAAAATAAAAGGTTATCTTTGCAGACTTATTACTTGCTGTTTGATGAGACACATTAGACTGATTCTAATCCTGCTTTTCCTGCTTCCCTGTACTGTTGTGTCGGCGCAGGAGGTTATTTCAGGGAAGGACGTGGAGATAGATTATTCAAATCCCAGAACTTATACAGTGGGAGGCGTCACTATAGATGGTCTCAAATCCCGAAGGGCAGAGCAGGTGCTTTCTGTGCTTGGTATTCACGAGGGCGACAATGAGCAGATTCCCGGTGCGGATGTTTCGGCTGCGCTCAAGAGGATTTGGCTTCAGAGAGCATTCTCCACAGTAGGACTTTATGTTGACTCACTTTCGGCATCACGTGATACCGCTTATCTTGTATTAAAGGTTACAGAACGCCCCAGAGTTATCAGATGGGATTTTAGGGGTATCAGGAACTCAGACCGTGACGAGCTCAGGGATCGACTCTCGCTAAAAAGGGGAGGTGAACTTTCTGATTATGTGATTTCCACCTCTACCAATGTCATCAAGAGATATTTTAAAGAAAAAGGTTTTAACAATGCCAAGGTCAATGTGATTCAGCAGGTCGACTCTATCATCAATAATGCCGTATCCGTCACCTTCGATATAGACAGAGGTAAGAAAGTCAAGGTGAGGACCATCACCTATGAAGGTAATGGCGAGCTTACTAAATTTAAGCTCGATAGGGCGATGAAGAAGACTAAGGACGCCAAATGGTACAACCTCTTCTCATCCAAAAAATTTAATGAGGATGAGTACGAAAATGACAAACAGTCCCTTATTGATGCATTCAATGAGGCAGGTTATCGTGACGCAAGAATTGTTCGTGATTCGATTTACGAGATAGAGGATGGAAGGTTAGGTATTCATTTTATCATTGATCAGGGTAAGAGATATTATTTCAGAGATATTACCTGGACCGGAAATTCCGAGTACACGGAGGAGCAGCTCAACTCCATACTACGTATAGAAAAAGGCTCCATTTATGATGTGGTGACAATGGAAAAACGCCTTTTCGGCGGTGACAAGGAGAATGACCTGACAATTTCAAAGCTTTATCGTGATCAGGGATACCTCTTCTTTAATGTCACTCCGGTGGAACTTACCATTGATGGGGACTCGGTCGACGTAGAGATGCGTATGATTGAGGGCAAGCCGGCTACATTTAACAATATCATCATCAATGGAAATACCATCACCAACGAAAATGTGGTGCGCAGGGCCGTATTCACCCGTCCCGGTTACCTTTTCCGCCAAACAGACTTTGAACGTTCTGTTCGTGAAATTGCCTCTATGGGCCATTTTGATGCAGAATATGCAGCTGACCCCGCAAAGGGTTATGCGTTGATTCCAAATCCGATGAACAACACCGTAGATATAACATACAATGTAGAGGAAAAGGCCAACAGTCAGCTGGAGCTCTCCGGAGGATGGGGTAACAATACATTCGTAGGAACTCTGGGTGTGAGTTTTAACAACTTTTCTACCTCCAATTTCTTCAAAAAAGAGGCATGGAGACCCGTCCCATTGGGTGATGCCCAGCAACTGGCCATCAGATTCCAGACCAACGGTTCATATTATACTGCATTTACGGCAAGTTTCGTTGAGCCCTGGCTTACCGGCAAGAAGCCGACCTCGCTTAACATTTCAGCATATTTCACACGTCAGACCAATTCCTACGCTACCTACTATTATCAGGTGCTCAATGATGACGAGTATATGGAGATTTTCGGTGCAGCAGTCGGACTCGGTACACGCCTTAAATGGCCTGACAACTACTTTGTGCTTTACAATCAACTCGGATGGCAGTCATACCGCCTTCAGGATTGGAGGTACAATTTTATTTTTGATACCGGTATCTCGCATAATATAAGCTGGACTACAACTTTGACCCGTAATTCCACAGACCAGTCGATTTATCCGCGCAGCGGTGCGGACTTATCATTTTCCATACAGCTTACTCCTCCATTTTCACTTATTGGAGCCAACCGCCATAAGGATTACAGTAGCATGACCGTTCAAGACCACTATAAGTGGATCGAGTATCATAAGTGGACCTTCAGAGGATCACTCTTTACCAGACTAGTAGGTGATCTTGTGTTGATGACAAGGGCGCAGTTCGGTTATTTGGGCTTTTACAACAAAAATTACGGCTACTCTCCGTTCGAGGGCTTTATACTCGGCGGTGATGGCATGTCGGGCTACAATACTTACGGCTCCGAGGTTATCGGCCTAAGAGGTTACGAGAATTACTCTCTTACACCCTATATAGGTAATGCATACGCGGGTAATGTATACGACAAGTTTACCATCGAGCTCAGATACCCCGTGATAATGCAACCGAACTCCACTATTTATGCGCTGTTATTTCTCGAAGGAGGTAATTGCTGGTCGGATATCCGCAATTTCAATCCTTTCCACATCAAGCGCTCTGCAGGAGCCGGTGTAAGGGTATTACTACCCATCGTAGGTATGCTCGGTATCGACTGGGGTTATGGGTTTGATGCTGACAATCCTGAAGATAGAAGTCAGTTCCACTTTGTAATAAGACAACAATTTTAACTAAATAAACGATGTTCAAGATGAAAAAGTTTTTACTGTCATTTGCCGCACTGATCATTTTCGGTTTCTGTGCCAATGCACAGAAGGTGGCTTACATCAACACTGAGGTAATATTGGATGCAATTCCTGAATATCAGGCCGCACAAATAGAACTCAA
>JAAZEZ010000055.1 GCA_012511975.1 Bacteroidales bacterium
GACGTATGCTCAGCGAAGACGGTATGCAGCTCCATTTCGCAACACCTTCTTATACAGCCGGCACAAAAGGCCGTCAGATAGGCCATGTATTGATTGAACCCAAGAGCAGAGGAGAATTGGAAAGGATGAAAGGAGCACTCAAAGGAGCCTGGGTACTTATTTCAGGCAAATCCAACGGCAATCCGATTGACAATTCCTCCGAAGGCGAAGAGCTTAGGGCGAAAGCAATTGCAGAAAACGACTCAATTGCACGTCTCAACAACGAAATCAGAGCCTACAATTATGCAAACAGGGAGAATCCTAAGGAGATGATCCCCTATGTAGAGTGTCCCGCAATGTTCTACAAGGAGATGATCGAGGCCGGAGTACTCGGATTCATCCAGTCTGCGTCCCTGCCTATGACTATCCTCTCCAACAGAAAAAACGCATACGATATAACTTACGACAACCTGCCTACTGTATGCGACATCAAACTTGACGAACATCAATACAAAATAATTGAACAGAAAGTTAAGGAGCGCCAGACATTTTTCCTTGAATTTGACATACGTAACCATTTCAGCATCGGCCCGATCAAATATAGAAACATAATTGGCGTAATTAAGGGTAGCAAGTATCCTGACGAATACGTGATGCTGGGTGCTCATATAGATGCATATGATATCGCCACCGGTGCAGTAGATGATGCCAACGGATCCGCAGTAGTTCTCGAGGCTGCCAGACTCCTCGCTATGAGTGGTGCAAAGCCCAAAAGAACCATACTTTTCTGTCTCTGGACAGGGGAAGAATTCGGGCTATTGGGTTCCAAATATTTTGTTGAGAACAAAACCGTGGATTTGGAGAAAATATCCAACTATTTCAATCGTGACGGAGGTCCTCTCTGTGTAACCGGAATCACAGTTCCCGAGGCGATGTACAATGATTTTGTAAAGGCAGCCGAACCGCTTAAGGGATATTCGGAGGAATTTCCTTTTAATGTCAACAAACGTCAGGGCGAGCCACGTAGACGTCCTACAACTGCAGGGGGTAGTGATCACGCCCATTTTGCCATGAACGGAGTGCCCACAATCTCACTTAGCGAAACTGACCACAAAGGCTACAACTTCAGTTATAGCGAAATATGGCATACTGAAAATGATGTGTATCAGAAGGTTATCCCTGAATATATGGAACACTCTTCAGTAGTCACAGCCGTTATCGTTTACGGCATCGCAAACCTTGACCATCTCCTCTCCCGCGAGGGATTGTATAAAGAATAACAGGAAGGTATTTAGGTTATTAACATACAACGGGGTGATTGAATCACCCCGTTTATTTTTGCTTTTGACTCAATATTTTTCCTCAATTAGACAGGAATTCCCGTGATAAGTAGATATGATAACATCCAAAAGTTTAGAAGAAAAAGTCTCTGGAGACAACTGTGCTATTGCCACAATTATCTTTAGCTTTAACGACAATGGTATGCTTACTGCCACGGGAAATACGTTCTGGGTCAAGACGCAGTGATATGCGACCGCGCTTGAACATCGAAAGATGCCATTTTCCATCAATTTCCACTCTATAATCCTTTATACCGGAAAAATCATCCTCAAGATAGATTAAAATTTCATCTCCCGCACGGAGAATATGGCCCTTACGTTCCCAGAATGAAATCGCAGGAGGTGTGGTATCAGTTGTGACACACCAAGTGCCGAAGCCTACATTACCACGTACTCCCTTGCCATCCCATTTACCGCCTGCATAGGAAAGCACACCATCCTGGTAAAATGCCAGACAGGCCTTTGAATGGAGAGAATCGGACAGAGGACTCTCAAGGAAGAGTTCGCCATTACTGTGTAAGGGGAGCGAAGGGTCTCCAAGTTTCCATACCGAAGAGAGAATATTTAAGGAAGAATCCGCCTCAGCCACCTTTGCATAGGGAAACCATCCCGAATCATAGAGTGATGCAGCGGGCAAAGTATAGGAAACTCCCTCGTCAGTGAAGACATGTGGCATATACCAAAGCATCGGTATGCGCTGAAAATCTTCTTGGTTTGCAAGAGCTGCGGCCACAGAAGAGAGAGAACTCTCAAGATAGTCATCACGTCTGACCTTGAAGGAAATGGTGGAGCAATTACCATGCTCATCGCTAATACGCACCTTAAGATCGTGCTCTTCATAGTCATTGAGTACAAGAAGACCGCGTTCATGGGCATAAATGTGCTCTGAAAGGAGGTTATTGGGATCCAGAAGGGTTTTAATAACATCGTCGCCTCCTACACTTTGTTCACGCAATGCACTGAGATAGCATCCCTGCTTAGGATGGATTTCACCCACTTCAAACCTGAATACCGTATCCCTATCGAGCATCACCAGATACTCTACGACTGCCAGCTTACCGGTGGTGCCGTTCTGGCGATCAATTGCATCTATGCCGAGATAGCTCTTGTGAGGCAATCGAACGGTAGTACCGGAAAGGGATGTGGGATGGTTAGAAGTGCGTAGGGGATACCTGATAGGAAGTGCTAGCGTATCGCAATAACCAAAGAAAAAGAGACGCTGGAACACCGGCGGAATGTCATCGACAACTTTATAGTAACCCCTCGCCAGATAGTTTAGCGGAGTCTGAGTAGCTAAGTCGCGGACCTCCAAATGGAGATGCGGTGCTACAGAATAGCCTGTGTTGCCCACTCTTCCTATGGCCTCACCACATTCTACCGGCAGTTGTCCCGGCTCAAACTCCAGCGAAACTTGAAATCTCTCAGAGGCATACTGCTCCTCTTTCACCAGCGCTGCAAATTCAGGCACGAAGTCATGCATATGGCCATATAGAGAGAGTGTTCCATCCGGATGCGTGATATAGACAGCATTACCATAACCTCCCGTAGAAACACTCAAACGGGAGATATATCCTGATTTAATGGCATAGATAGTGTCTCCTACTACACCTCCAACACGCCAGTCCAGGCCGGTGTGGAAATGATCTCGCCTCAATTCACCATAGGATCCTGCAAAAGATTGAGGCACCTTGAGAGGAGAGCAGGGAATTTCCTGTGCGCAGAGCGTGAAAGAAGAGAACAGCAGTAGTAAAGAGAGAATTCTTCGCATAAGACTATTTGTTAAAGAAACTCTTTACTTTGTCGAAAAATTGTCGATCGTATTTGTCGGGATCAGGTTTGAATGCATCCGAATCTCTGTATTTCTCCAATATCTCTTTATCCTTTTTATCGAGCTTCTTAGGGATCCATACCTGTACAAATACAAGCATATCACCTGTGCCATAGCGGTTGATGTCTGGAACTCCTTTGCCTTTAAGGCGTAATATCTTGCCTGGTTGAGTGCCTGGCTCGATTTTAATCCTGAGTTTGCCGTCAATAGAAGGTACCTCCACATCACATCCCAGAATCGCATCAATCACCGATATATAGAGATTGTAAAGCAGATCGTTATCATCACGCTTCAGCTCCGGATGTTCCTCTTCCTCGATTACCACCAGTAGGTCACCATTTACACCACCGGCTTTGGAGGCATTACCTTTACCCTTTATAGTGAGTTGCATGCCATCCATTACTCCGGGAGGAATAGAAAATGCTATCTCCTCCGGTTTTTTAACAAGACCAGAACCATTACACTTGCGACAAGGGTTTACAATTCGTTTGCCCTCTCCTTTACATTGAGAACAGGTGGACTGGCTCTGCATCTGACCGAGCATAGTCTGGACAACTCTGGTCACCACTCCCCTGCCATTACACTGTTCACAGGTCTTGATATCAGCCTCAGAAACTGCTCCTTTACCGTTACATTCCGAACATTGAACCGCTTTATTGATTTTGATTTTTTTATCTACTCCTTTCACTACATCCGAAAGATTGACCTTGACGCGAATTCTGATATCGGAGCCGCGTGAAACTCTCTGGCCGGCAGCAGTACCTCCTCCGAAACCTGAGAAACCGCCGAAACCACTGAAGCCTCCAAAAGCGCCACCGAAGATGTCGCCAAACTGGCTGAAAATATCCTCCATAGAGAATCCTCCGGCAGAGAATCCTCCCTGACCGCTCAATCCCGCATGTCCAAACTGATCATATCTGGCACGCTTGTCGTCATTGCTGAGTACATCATATGCCTCAGCAGCTTCCTTAAACTTCTCTTCAGCCTCTGCATTACCCGGATTCTTATCGGGATGGTACTCAATGGCCTTCTGACGGTAAGCCTTTTTGATCTCCTCCGCTGAGGCATTTCTGGCGACGCCAAGCACTTCGTAATAATCTCTTTTTTCTGCCATTGCCCTATACCCCCACTACTACTTTAGCATATCTTACCACTTTACCATTAAGGGTATAGCCTTGTAAGACAACATCAATAACTTTATTTTTGAATTCTGAATCCTGGGCCGGGAGCTGTGCCACAGCCTCGTGGAAATCGGTATCGAAAGTTTGGCCTAAAGCCTCGATTCTCAACATTCCCTTTGACTTAAGATAGGTCATCAATTTAGTGTAAATAAGATCCGTTCCTTCGATTGCTGCTTGTGAGGCATCTGACTCTTTAAGAACCTTTAGAGCTCTTTCGCAATCATCCAGTACGGGGAGAAAACCCACCAGAATATCCTTTCCTGCGGTAGCAATCATATCGAGACGCTCCTTGGCGGTACGTCTGCGATAATTGTCAAATTCTGCCACATTGCGGATATATTTGTCATTAAGTTCCTCTATCTGAGTTTTTAGTTTTTCAATCTCCGCAATGAGCGATTCCTCCGGGGTAAGGTCGTTGATTTCTTCAAGATCTGGTTTCTGAGTGGTTTTGGGCCCTTTTTTGGGAGTTTCTTGCTCTTTAATGCGGTCTTTCTTATTCATATTTTTTCTCTTTTTGTTCGTAATACTTTATTATGCCGTAAAGAAACAAATAATCTGCCAAGTAAAAAATAGGACAAAATGGCAGAAAAAGAGTAAGTTTGCCCCTCAAATCTATGTTTGAACAGATAGGCACATATTTATCTACGACTCCGCTATACTCCGTAGAGATAATATCCGTCCTCATATTAGTAGGGGCATTCGTCGGGTTTATCAATACTGTCGCGGGTATGGCCACAATCATTTCCTACGCACTTTTTATGGCGATGGGAATGCCTATCAATATTGCCAATGCCACTACACGTATCGGTGTCCTTGCCCAGTTTTCAGTCACATCAGCAGTCTTTCGAAAAGAGGGTTATCTTGACCTCCGGCTCGCCACAAAAGTAGGTATTCCGGTTGGCATTGGAGCATTTTTGGGAGCAGAATTTGCTGCTTTGCTGCCCACCAACCTAATAGAATGGGTCACTGGAAGCGTGATTCCCCTCATAGCCCTATTGCTCTTTGTAGACAAGAAAAAGGTCACAGACCGTTACGAATCCTTATCCAATTCCAATATGACCCTATGGAAGTATCTGATACTCTTTTTAATTGGTATTTATGGAGGGTTTACCCACATTGGGGTCGGTCTGCTGATAATGTTCGGTTCATTTTTCCTTCTGGGAATTGATCTTTTGCACGCTAATGCCATCAAGCAGTTTGCGGTGGTGATTTATACTCCGATTGCACTTGTTATTTTTGCCATTCACGGGCTGGTCAATTGGCCGGTGGCTCTAATTTATGCTATTGGCAACATCACAGGAGGGTACATTGCTTCAAAGGTAGCCATAAGATGGGGAGAACGCTTTATCAAGGTTTGTGTCCTTATAGTCGTTCTGGCCATGTCGTCCTGGCTTATCTATAAGCAATTCTAAGTTTCCAATGTATCCAATTATGCTTTCCAGGCGGACATATCCTTGCCGGTGAGCTCTGCATTACGAATTTCCGTGGAGGAGATATTGTGAAGTCTGCCTTCCAGCAAACGGATGCCTTTAATAGCGGAACGGCTGTTGTGCTCTTCACAGAGAGCAGGTGCATCCACCCCCTTTCGCGGATAAACCCAAATTTCAAACTCATCTATCAGCTCCTGATAACGATACCAACGGCTTAGGATGGTAAGATTGTCGGCACCAATAACCATTATGTGATGGCAGGTGGGTTCTTTTTCGCGTAGATATCGTAGCGTATTTATGGTGTAAAGTGGTTCCTGAAGGTTGTATTCCACATCGGAAACCTTAACATCAAGGCCACTTCGCGCTATTGCCGCCTTGACATTCTTCAGCCTGGCACTTTTTGAGTAGTTCTTCTGTTTCATCGGGTTCTGTGGCGAAACCACCACTCTCACCTCGTCTGCCTCCGTATGCTCCTTAAGGTACCTTAAAATCTCAAGGTGGCCGGTATGCATCGGGTTGAAGGTTCCAAAGAAGAGTGCGACCTTTTTTTTAGGACGTGTTATAAATTCGGCCACACACTCCTCCGCCTCTCTGAGACAGGTAGCGAGGTCATCATTGATAAGGACCACATCAAACTTGGATGCATAACGAACTTCACTCCTTGCCTTTACAACTCTCGCTTCTATAGCTTCAGGGGAATCGGTTCCTCTGAGCTCCAGTCTCCTTCGGAGCTCCCTGATGGAGGGAGCCTTAATAAATACTGAAAGAGCCTGGTCACCCAAAAGCTTTTTGAGATTGATCCCACCCTTGACATCTACGTCGAAAAGAATAATGTTACCATTGGACCAGATACGTTCCATTTCCGACTTCAACGTACCGTAAAAGGAGTCTGCATATACCTCTTCATATTCCACGAACTCATTTGCTGCAACCCTTCTGCGGAATTCTTCTTCAGATAAAAAATAGTATTCCCTTCCATTTTGCTCATGGCCGCGCGGAGCCCTGGATGTGGCTGAAATGGAAAATTCCAGATTATCAAATTTGGTAAGGAGATGGTTGACCACGGTACTTTTGCCCGACCCTGAAGGAGCTGAGAATATTATAACTTTTTTGTTCATGTGTTTATTGTCTATGCTTTACTTAGGAATAGACAAAAATAGTGATATTCCTCAAAAAACTATTATCTTTGTAGAGTATATTTATCTAAAACCGTCAAACCGAAAATATATTTTAAAAATTATGATTTCTTATAAAGATTTAGGTCTTGTGAATTCCAGAGAGATATTTGCAAAGGCAATGAAGGGTGGATATGCCATCCCGGCGTTCAATTTTAACAATATGGAGCAACTACAGGCCATAATACAGGCCTGCGTGGAGACCAGGTCTCCCGTTATCCTCCAGGTGTCGAGTGGTGCACGCAAGTATGCCAATCAGACACTTCTCAGATATATGGCACAGGGTGCTGTAGAATATGCCAAAGAACTTGGCTATAACATTCCCATTGTGCTACATCTCGACCATGGTGATTCATTCGAACTCTGTAAATCCTGCATCGAATTTGGTTTCTCCACCGATATGA
>JAAZEZ010000056.1 GCA_012511975.1 Bacteroidales bacterium
CAACGGATTCTGTGTGCCCTATCAACAGAAAGTGGGGTCCGGTTTCAAGTTCAGAAGGACAAGGGAACATAAAGGAGTTGACTTATCGCTCAAAACGGGAGACACCATCAGAGCCGCATTCGACGGTATGGTACGTCTCTCGGAAGGCACAAGAAGAACCGGAGGTTACGGAAATCTGGTTGTAATCCGCCACCCAAACGGACTCGAAACCTACTATGCTCATCTATCCAAACGAATAGTGGATAGCGGAGAAGTAGTCAAAGCGGGTGAAGTGATCGGTCTGGGAGGAAATACCGGACGCAGCAACGGTCCCCATCTCCACTTTGAGACCAGGTACAAGGGACATCCGTTTGATCCCCAGCGTATCATCGACTTTGAGAAAGGCGTGCTCAGAGACTCTCTGTTTACTCTAAAAAAGCACTACTTCAGTATCTATTCGCACTATGGACAAACTGACGAGGAGTCTTTGGCTGCTTCACAGCGCATTATCCATACCATCAAATCCGGGGATACTCTAGGCGCACTCGCCATAAGGTATGGCACTACCGTCAGAAGAATCTGTCAGCTCAACGGTATAAGTGCCAACAAGATATTAAGAATCGGCCAGCGCCTGATAGTAAGGTAATATTCGCTCCAAAAGCGTTATACGAGTGCTGTCTCCCTCCTTCCGAAATAAAGAGTGGAGTTCTTTGAGGTAGGCGTAGGGCACAAATCCATACCCTCTGCATACCAATTCTTCCTCAGGGAGAAAAAACATCTCTCCCTGATTGAACACATTGATGCAGAATAGCACCTTGTCTTCCTCAATCCATGCCGGAATCAGCGTATTGCGATATTCTACGGGATATACCGGAAGGGAACAATCCTGTACAAACATAAAATATAGAAGCATCAGAACATGTTTTCCTCCCTCTCCACGGTTAAGTATTGTTGCCGGCATCTGGTATTCGGGAGAAAGGTCCTCCGATGGAAGTGCTTTGAATCCAAACCTATGGAAAAAAATGTGATTGAAAACCCCGCAGCTCTCCATTGCAGTCATCCCGCTACTCAGTTCCATAACCATCTCCGCTGACTTACTGACAAAGGCGTTGACCAACTCGCGCCAATCCTCTCCACGATAGAGAAGCTTTGTAATCAACACAGCAAAATTGAGAAGATGGAACTGTTCCTCCTCTTCAGAACGGGCAGCCTCATTCATGGAATTGATGACCATTTCATAATAAATCTCTTCCAGACGACGTCCTACCTCTTCCCTGACAGAAAGATCACTTTCAAGGGATGCAAGCTCTTCAAGGGCTGAAAGCATTTCCGGCCCCTGCCTGAGAACTTCGGCAGTTACACTTCTTGCTACGACCTGGTCAGTGTCGTCAAGCAACGCATAAAGGGAGTGCTGGAGATCAGTTTGCATCAAATGGATTTGCCGGTAAGTATATCGAGTGCCAATCTGACAAGACCCTTCATCAGGAGATGGTAATCAGGACGACTCTCTTTTGCATATCGGTTGGCTATCACAAGGCAGATTGTGCCGGCGTCATGTCCCAGAAGTGCGGAGAGACCGGAAAGTGCGGAACTCTCCATCTCGATATTGGTAATCATTCGATCACCATATCTAAATGATTCCAAATTGCCGATAAGATCATCAAATGTGAGCGGGAGTCTTACAGATCTGCCCTGGGGACCATAAAAGCCCGGAGCTGAGATAGTCACCCCCATAACCGAATTATTTTCAAACAAGGGTATCAGACGTGCTGAGGATTTTATGAAATAGGGAGCCGGAAGTCGCGCCGGCCAATTCATATGCTCTATAAAAGCAGACTCCATGGCAATATCCACCACATCACTGCATCCGGCATACCAGTTAAGAAGCCCATCGAACCCGATGGAATATTCCGAAAACACATAACTTCCGAGAGGAATGTCAGGCTGAACAGCACCACAGGTGCCGATGCGAAGCAGTGTCAACCGTTTGTGCTCCGGTTTAATACATCTTGTCTTAAAATCAATGTTTGCCAAGGCATCAAGTTCGGTAACCACTATATCTATATTATCAGTACCTATACCTGTAGATATGACTGAGACCTCCCTGCCATTGTAGCTGCCTGTAACTGTGCGAAATTCACGCGATGATTTATCTACCCTGATGGAGCCTTCTTCAAAAAAGGAGGCTACAAGTTTCACCCTTCCGGGATCACCAACCAGAATAACAGTATCTGCCAGATCTTCAGGAAGCAGATGAAGGTGGAATATCGATCCATCGGGATTGATTATGAGTTCTGAAGGTGCTATAGGTAATGTAGACATAAGTGTCGTTTTTTGTGTTTAAAAATCAAATATAGGACTTTTTTTCCTAATTTTGTTAAATCAATTCACTCATCAGACAGTATGTTCAAAAGATTTCAAACATATCTAATAATTGCAGCGGCGTTGCTTCTTGGTTCAATGTTTTTCTTAAATATGTGCCATGGCGTGATTCCCTCCGACTCCCCTTCGGAGACATGGGAGCGTATTACTATCAGTTTTTTTGAGAGGAGTCAGTTTTTGATAATGACATTCGTAACCTTCTCTCTGAGTGTGATTGCTCTCTTCTATCAGAAAAGACGTCTGCTACAGATACGTATCTGTCTGCTCAATTCAATTATTCTTTTTGCTTTCCAGATATGGATAGTAGTGGAGTTTATGAAACTCAGACCTTTCTATTCACTTTCAGTCCCTTCACTATTTCCCACTATCGCCATTATCCTGCTGATACTGGCAATTAGATATATCGGCAGAGATGAAGCTACGGCTATGTTTACAGGCATGTATCAAGCAGACGATTCCGGCAAAAAGAAAAGAAAAAAATAGCCCTACTCGTCACTCTTGCAATATTTCTGAATAACGCTGTAGGCATCCTGAATGCCCAGTTCCCCTGCTATGCTAAGATCCATACAACCCTTTTCTTTGTCTTTAAGGTATATCAGCACCAGACCACGGTTATAGTAGGCTTCACCGATATTGGGATAGATCTCCAGTGCTTTGGTATATTGTACTATTGACTCGGGAAGATCATCAGAGAGGCAGTAGAGATTGACGAGATTGTAGTAGATGTAGGGGAATGAGGGATCTATCGAAGCCGCCTTTTTCATATCGTGAATAGCGGGTGTGTAGTCGTATGTGTGACGGACCTGCTCCTGTACCCTCGTCTTGACAGTATTGTCATTGTCAAGCGTAAGCACGGGTACGTTATTTTCTATAGATGAGATAAAATCTATCATTTCCGCCTGAAGGGCACCTCTGTTTATGTAGTAAAAGATATTTTCAGGACTCTTTGAAATAGCTTCGTCATAGCAAACCATTGCAGTATTAAACTGTCTATTGTCTGTCTCGAGCAATGCCTTGGCAAAGAGATTTATGTCATTACGGTCAACGCGGAGCAGACGATTAACCTCTTCGCGAATAGTTTGGGAATCAGGAAGGTAGCCACCTTTTGATGATTCGAATTTGACGGCAATAGGAGATGCGCTGATAAAACTGTCGAGCGATGCATCGTCAAACCTGCGGTTGATGAGAATATTGCCCTCCTGGCGGATATCATCAGGTGCCACAGCAGCAAACTTATAGAGAGGTTTGAGACGTATATCCACATCTCTATACTGTAGCAGTTCGTTGTCAAAGTCCTTCTTGGCAAAATCCGCATCGAGTGCCAGCAGGTGATCGTATTTCCGCGTAGTATCTGCAAAGGCAGCATATCCCGTAGAGTCCGAGGTCTGTGCACGGTATTCTTCAATTTTCCTTTGTGCAATTTCGTAATCCTGTCGCGAGGAATTGTACTGTCCAAGCTGGCTCTTGGCATAGGCCCGGTTCATATAGGCTTTCGCAAAGTCCGGATAGAGGTTGATGGCTTTTGAGTAGTCATCCATCGCATCACGGTAACGGCCCATTTCCATAAAGACGGCAGCGCGATTGAAATAGGCCAGCACGTTATTCGGATTGATAGCCAACACTCTGTCGTAGTCATCGAGTGCTCTGCGATAATCTCCTACCTGAGCTCGGATAATAGCCCTGTTATAGAGGGTAAGGGCATTGCCAGGCTCCTGTTCCAGCACCTTATCCAAGTCAGCCAACGCTCCTTCAATATCTTTCATTTCGTGTCTGATTATTGCTCTGTTGAAGTATGCGAAGGTATTTGCAGTATCAAGTTTCAGTGCGATATTCAGATCTGCAAGAGCGGGTTCCATCTCATTTCGGAGCGCATAGATTCTGGATCTGCGCACATAGGCCTCGGGGTCGTATCGATCTATGGAGATAGCTTTGTTGTAGTCCTCCAGCGCCTTTGTCGTATCACCCAGATAGAGGTAGGAAGCACCCCTGTTCAGATAGGCATTGCTTTCACGGGGCTCTTTTTTGATGAACATATTGAAGTCTTTGACCGCTTTCTCGAACTGCTGCGAAAGAAAGTAGGTAACCCCTCTGCTGAAATAGAGGCCGGTATAGCCCGGACGCAAGTCCACAGCCTCCTCAAGGTCTTTGAGCGCAAGATCATACTTGCCTATCCTGCTAAGGGTAATGGCACGGTAGTGGTAAGCAGGAGTATATATGGGATTAAAGTGGATAGTCCTGTCGAAGTCCATCTGAGCCCCTACAAGGTCGCCGAGATTGTATTTTGCAATCCCCCTAAAGAAATAGGCTTCGAAGATGGTGCTGTCAAGACGTGACAAGATATTAAAACTCTCTATAGCGTGGGAGTACCGGCCTTCAATCAATGCCTGTCTCCCCCTGTAGTAAAAATGATCAAGATCATACTGACACCAACCCGGCAGAGCGGTGATTATAATAAAGAGAGAGATGAAAACGGCTTTTTTGAACATATTGACAAAAATAGTACTTTTGCACTTTGCTTTGACAAATTAATGAAAAAAATTGCACTATATACGTTATTTCTGCTTACGGCATTACCACTATTTGCACAAATAACGAACAAATATGAACAAAAGCTATACCGTGGCAAACAGCAAGAGATACTCTCTCATATCGCTGATGATATGGCAAAAGGGAGGGCGACGGGCACAATCGGCAAGCAGGCAATAGAGCAGTATATAGTCCGCAGGTTTCAAGAGTATGGTCTTAAGCCCTTTAACTGGCACTACATTCAAAGTTCCAGATGCAATGACTCTTTGATAGCAAGAAATGTAGTCGGAGTAATCCCTGCCACCGTTCCAACAGACAAATACGTAATAGTAGGAGCTCATTATGACCACATAGGTGAGATCAACGGCAATATTTATAACGGGGCTGATGACAACGCTTCGGGCGTAACTGCCCTTATCAACCTTGCCGAAATGTTCTCCGAAATGAAAAAGGATGGTAAAGGCCCCGGCAAAAATATTGTTTTTGTAGCGTTTGACGGCAAGGAGTTCAATATGTGCGGTTCAGAGCATTTCGTCAAAAATCTGCCCTTTCCGGCACGCAATATTACCTGTATGGTAAATCTTGATATGATTGGCACCGATCTCGAACCGGTGGGATTTAGACGTGACTATCTCATCGTACTCGGAGAAGAGCGCCTTGACGCCAAATACCGGGGCATTTTAAGCTATCTGAGCCGAAGAAAGAGCTACGAGATGGACCTTGACCTGACATTTTACGGCAGTAAAGATTTTACAAAGATTTTCTACAGAATGAGTGATCAGTACTCTTTTGCCAAAGCGGGAGTTCCGGCCCTGCTCTTTACTAGTGGCATTCACCAACATACCTACAAGCCATCTGATAACCCCAGTATCATAAACTACGACTTGTTGAGAAAACGTACTTTGTTGATATTCAATTTCCTCTTCAGAGTATGTGAATACTGATTCCGATATTTGGGGATTATTCACTATATTTGTTATTTGTAACACACGATACCTATCGTGAAGACATTTTATACAATGAAATATTTTAAAATCACTCTAGCGGCTATCGCCGCCTTGTTCATCTCTCAGAACTTATCGGCTCAAGTACCACTGAAAATCGTTATTGGAGGTCAGGACACAGCTTACAACCCAAAACACACCATTGTGTGCATCACAGACCCGGGAAATGTCGCAGCCATCAATGAAAACCAATTAAAAGTATACCGCACCGGCGCTTTCGGTACGGAAATAGACCTCAGGCGTGGCAACAACAAGATAGAAATAACACTATTCAAAGGCAAAAACAGACGCATTGAAACCCTCAATATCTATTACGATCCCAATGCCAAAAGACCGGTACCTCCCGAACCTAAAATGACGCTGGAAGAGGCCAAGGCACTATTGGAAAAATCACAATACAAAGAAGAGCTTTTCTACGGTGTCTCCACTGATGGGGCATATTTACAGTTTGGTGACGGTGATGACCGTCTTGGCGGTTCTAAAATGGGATATGTTGATCCGGGCATAGTATTCAAGGTGGTTGCCTCAGTCAATGATCTCTATAAAGTGCAACTTTCACAGAATAAATTCGCATACATTCCTCAGGAATATCTCGAAAAAACCGATGAAAGGACATCACAGGTCAATACCGGCAGCTGGAGCGTAACAAACCTCGGCAAGGCCGACAGGGTAAGCATCTCATTACCCAAACGTCTCCCCTATGTCTCCTGGACACAACTTGACCCCACCACTATCTGTATCGATATCTTCGGGGCCACCAACAACAGCAACAGGATAACCCAGCACAGAGGTCTTCAAATGATCTCCTATGTGGATTACAGACAGGTGGATAGCGACGTATTCAGGGTTATTCTCCGCCTCAAACACAAATATTGCTGGGGTTATAAAATAGGATATAACGGCAACAATCTGGTCATTGATGTGCGTCATACCCCTACACTCTCACTTAACGGACTTAGAGTGGGCCTTGATGCCGGTCACGGTGGTTCTTCTCTAGGAGCTGTAAGTATTACCGGTATCCGGGAAAAAGATGTCAATCTCGATATTGTGAATATGCTCAAAAGAGCTCTTGAAGCCAAAGGCGCAACAGTCGTGCTTAGCAGGAGCGGCGATTATGATATCTCTATGAGTGAAAGAAAACGCATCTTCAATGAAAACAATGTCCACATAGCACTCTCTATCCACAATAATGCCGGAGGATCACCGGTCAATCCTATGGGATCGAGCACCTACTACAAGCACATTACCAACCGTGACTTTGCCGAAACAATGCTGGAGAGACTCCTTGAACTTGGAGTGCCAAACTTCGGACTCGTGGGCAACTTTAACTTCTCGTTGACAGCACCAACAGAATACCCTGTGGTGTTGCTTGAACTCCTCTTTATGAGCAGTATATGGGATGAAGACAAGCTCATCGATCCTGACTTCCAGAAGAAAATGGTAAACAATATTGTGCTCGGCCTTGAGGATTATCTCGAAAAGGCAGATGCATCCATCGAAGAGCCCGTCGCTAAAAAGAAGAAAAAAAGATAGAATATAATAAACTAATGGAGTTCAGGCTCAGTTCGTCATACAAACCTACAGGTGACCAGCCGGAAGCAATAGAACAGATCTGCAATTCAATAAGGGAAGGCACAAAGGCCACAACACTTATGGGTGTTACAGGATCCGGCAAAACCTTCACTATGGCCAATGTTATAGAACGCCTCCAGCGGCCGACACTTATCCTGAGCCACAACAAGACACTAGCCGCCCAACTCTACGGCGAGTTTAGATCATTCTTCCCTGACAACGCGGTGGAATATTTTGTATCATACTACGATTACTATCAACCGGAGGCCTATCTGCCAACTACCGATACATATATCGAGAAGGACCTGAGTATCAACGACGAAATTGAAAAACTCCGTTTGAGCACCTCCTCGTCCCTTCTTTCCGGACGGAGGGACATCGTTGTCGTCTCATCCGTATCCTGTCTCTATGGCATCGGGAATCCCGAGGATTTTCATAGTACCACCATCCATATCAAGAGAGGAGAATTGTTTAGCAGACAGCAGTTCCTGTATAAGTTGGTTGAAGCTCTTTATTCACGTAATGAAATTGAGTTTAACAGAGGCAATTTCAGGGTGAAAGGAGAGTGCGTGGAGATATTTCCCGCTTATGGCGACATTTCATTCCGGGTACTCTTTTTCGGTGATGAAATTGAAAGTATTGAGATGACCGACCCCTTAAACGGTGCTACGCTGGAGTATTTAAATGAGTTATCCATCTTCCCGGCTAATAATTTCGTCACCACCAAGGAACGTATCCGCAGTGCGATTCACAATATCCAGGACGATATGATGGCGCAGTACAACTATTTCAGGGAGATTGGTAAGCATCTGGAAGCAAAAAGGCTCAAAAGTCGTGTAGAATATGATTTGGAGATGATTAAAGAGATCGGCTATTGTCCGGGCATCGAAAACTATTCGAGATATTTCGACGGCCGCAAGGCAGGTGAAAGACCCTTCTGCCTGATAGATTACTTTCCGGATGATTTTCTTACGTTTATAGATGAGAGTCACGTCACGCTGCCCCAAGTGAGGGCGATGTATGGTGGCGACCGTTCCCGTAAGGAGACTCTTATTGAATATGGATTCCGTCTTCCGGCAGCTGCCGATAACCGTCCTTTGAAATTCGATGAGTTTGAGTCCCTGATAGGTCAGCGACTCTTCGTAAGCGCAACACCCGGAGAATACGAATTGGAAGCCACAGGGGGTGTTATTGTGGAGCAGATAGTGCGTCCCACAGGACTTCTGGATCCTCCGATCGAGGTCCGACCCATAGCCAATCAGGTGGACGACCTGCTGGAGGAGATAGAAATACGTGCGGAGCACGATGAGAGGGTGCTTGTTACAACTCTAACCAAGAGGATGGCCGAGGAACTCGAGAAATATCTGACCAAAGCCTCCGTAAGAGCGCGATATATTCACTCGGATGTAGATACACTGGAAAGAGTTGAGATTATCGAGGATTTCAAGGAAGGCAGGTTTGATGTATTGGTGGGAGTCAACCTGCTGCGTGAAGGCCTGGATATACCTTCAGTATCGCTGGTTGCTATACTGGATGCCGACAAGGAGGGATTTCTCCGCTCCGGCAGAGCCCTTACACAGACTGCAGGCAGGGCAGCGCGCAACCTTAACGGCAAGGTAATAATGTATGCCGACACCATCACCCGTTCTATGAAAGAAACAATAGATGAGACTGAGAGACGTAGAGCCAAACAAGAGGCCTACAACAAGGCTAACGGTATTACTCCCACACAAGTGGCGGTCTCTGCAAGGAGTGTTCTGTCAAAAAGCACATATCAGGCAGAAGAGGAAGCAGAAGTGCGAATGCTTTCAGAGGATCCCGTCATAAGCAAGATGTCTCCGGCAGAGCTGATGCGCGCAGTAGAAGCCGCCAAAAAGAAGATGGAGGAATCCGCGGCTGAATTGGATTTCATACTCGCTGCAAAATATAGGGATGAAATGAATGCCCTCAAGAAATTACTGAAATAGCAGATGATTATGATTCCCGAAACACTTAAAAATATAATCCGCAATTACAATGATGAGGATGCTGCGATGGTTACACGCGCCTATCGTATAGCTGAATCCGAGTTGAGAGAGAGAGAGCGCGGCAACAACAGGCCCTTTATCGAACATCCTCTGGGAGTAGTATCTATAATTTCTGAAATGGGCCTGATGGCAGATTCCGTAACAGCCGTTTTTTTACACGAAGCCAACCGTTTCAAGGTGGAAAACCCCTCAGAGCTCAATAGAACGGTACTTTTCAACAGTTTCAAGTCTGATTTTCCGAAGGAGATCGCAGATATTGTCGCAGGTCTGAACAATATAGCTTCAATAAAGCTCCAGGAGACAAATCTCGATGCCGAACGCTACCGCAAACTCATCGTATCTTACTCCAGTGACCCTAGGGTAATACTGATTAAGCTTGCAGACCGTGTTGAGGTAATGCGCAATCTCGACATATTACCCGCCTCGAAGCACAAATCCAAGATAATGGAGACTATGCTGCTCTACATACCACTTGCCCACCAGCTGGGGCTATACCGTATAAAAAGCGAACTCGAAGACCTTTTTCTCAAATATGCAGAACCGGAGCAGTATCGTGCCATCACCAACAATCTCAAGGCTACCGAAAGGGACCGCAATCTGCTGGTAAGCCGTTTCGTTAACCCTCTGAAAGATAAACTTAGCCGCAACGGCATCGAATATACGCTTAAAGCACGCACCAAGAGTGCCTATTCCATCTGGAAAAAGATGCAAGCCCAGAAGGTACCATTTGAGAAAATACACGATGTATTTGCCATAAGATTCATTATAGAATCTCCGCCTGATAGGGAAAAAGAACAGGAACTTTGCTGGCAGGTCTATTCTCTCGTGACCGAAAAATACCAACCTGACCCCTCGCGCCTACGCGACTGGATTACAATACCAAAGGAAAATGGCTATGAATCCCTACATACTACTGTACAATACAAGGAGGGCGTAACGATTGAAGTGCAGATACGCACCGTCAGAATGGATTACGAGGCAGAGCATGGTCACGCATCGCACTGGTCATACAAGGGTATCAAAAGCGAAAGCGGAATCAGCAGTTGGCTTGACAGAGTACGGACTATTATGCAGGATGGTAATAACATGCAGCAATATAATCAGGTTTCACCTATCCTGCTTAACGAGATTTTCGTCTTCACTCCCACAGGAGACCTTAGACAACTTCCGGAAGGGTCAACCGTGTTGGATTTTGCATTTGATATACACACCAATCTCGGCACAAAATGCTCGGGAGGTCGAATCAATGGTAAAATGGTCTCCATTAAGGAGAAACTAAAGACCGGTGATGTGGTGGAGATCATAAGTAATAAGAACCAAAAACCCACCGCTGACTGGCTCAATATAGTCGTCACTTCCAAAGCTCGGAGTAAAATCAAACAGAGACTCAAGGAGGAGGAGAACAAGAGAGCATCTTTAGGAAAAGAAATATTCGTCAGGAGACTCAAAAACTGGAAAATCGAAATAAATGACGAAATACTCCACGCCTTAATCAGGAAATATAAATATAGAACCATAAAAGAGTTTTATAGCGCCATCGGAGACGAAACCATCAATATGATGGAAGTCAAGGAATTTCTATCCGATGACAAGAGGCAGGAAAAGTTGCCCGATACTCTTGAAAAGGCAAGCAGAAGCAGTACGAAAGAGGAGTCTACCGACTATCTCGTTATTGACGGCAAGCTCGGAAATGTAGATTACAGGATGGCAAAGTGTTGTAATCCTATTTTCGGAGATGACGTATTCGGCTTCGTAACCATCAGGGAAGGTATTAAGATCCATCGCATTTCCTGTCCAAATGCCGCACGTTTGATAGAGGCTTACCCCTATAGGATCCAGAAAGTAAAATGGAGGGAAAATATCAATAAAGGGAGCTTCCAGGTAACATTGCGCATAATGGCTTATGGCGATTTCGCCACTACAAACAATATAATAGCAACCGTCAACCTTTTCAAAGCCTCCATACGCTCTTTCAATGTAAATGAAAAGAGAGGTGAGTTCGAAATAATGATGCAAATCTATGTTCCCAATAATCTCGAACTCGACAAGATAATAGCATCACTCAAAAAACTTGGGTATGTAAGACAGGTAACACGGCTATAGTACCGCATCATGGCCGACAAATTCATACATATCAAAGGAGCCAGGGTCAACAATCTCAAGAACATCGACCTGAAGATACCGCGGGACAAACTTGTGGTTATCACCGGTGTATCGGGTTCCGGCAAATCTTCTTTGGCATTCGACACACTATTTGCTGAAGGACAGCGCCGTTTTGCCGAAAGTCTCTCCTCATTTGCGAGACAATTTCTCGGCAGGATGAACAAACCCGCAGTAGATTATATTACCGGCATACCGCCTGCCATTGCTATCGGCCAGCGAGTGCACAGCCGTAATTCAAGATCCACGGTTGCCTCAAGCAGTGAGATTTACGACTATCTCAGACTGCTTTATGCCAAGATAGGCCGGACATATTCCCCCATTTCCGGAAAAGAAGTGACCTGTGATACTTCTAAAAGCATTTCAGATTATGCTATTGCTTTAGGAGAGGAAAACACTGCATTAATTCTGGCAGACATAGAATGGCATGAGGATGGAAAGGTAGAGAAACTTCTGGATCTGAAGCAAGAGGGATTTGTCAGAGTAGCCTCATCAGAGGGGGCTATTTTCAGGATAGATGAGATCTTGAAAAACCTTGGGGACTTTGAGCAAATGGAGCTATATCTGCTTGTGGACCGTATTATTATAAGTGACAATGAGGAGATCCGCAGTCGTCTTCTTGACTCTGTCCAAACTGCATTTGTACAGGGAAACGGACGTATTGCCCTTTTCAGTAATGGGGTGTTTAAGGAGTTTTCTAACATTTTCGAGAGCGATGGTATCGTGTTCGAGCGCCCTGCTGAACATATGTTCAGTTACAACAATCCCATCGGCGCCTGCCCCAATTGTGGGGGTTTCGGCAAGGTTATGGGCATTGACGAGTCTTTGGTAATCCCTGACCCATCGTTGAGCGTATATGAAGGTGCAGTGGCATGCTGGAGGGGAGAGACTATGAGCCGTTTTCTTAATGATTTCATTATGGAATCCGTGCAAACCGGATTCCCAATCCATAAGCCATACAACAAGCTTTCCCAACAGGAAAAAATGATACTTTGGGAGGGAGAGAAAGGAAGTACGGCCATCACCCCTTTCTTCAAATGGATTGAGAGCAAAAGGTATAAGATACAATTCAACTATATGCTCTCCAGGTACTCCGGAAAGACCACCTGTCGACTCTGCAACGGTACCAGACTCAAAGAACAGGCTCGCTGGGTTAAGATAGGCGGAAAAGATATCACCGAACTGATGCAAATGCAGGTAGGAGATCTTGCAAAACACTTTGAGGCACTTATGCCTGGATCTCAATCAGGAATTGAACTGGATCAATATGACTACAGTATAGCATCAAGA
>JAAZEZ010000057.1 GCA_012511975.1 Bacteroidales bacterium
CCTTCATCACCGTCGCGTTTAATCAAAAGTTCGGTAGCGACATCACCGAAAAGTTGAAGCATTTTTGCGCCGTCAACCAAATTACCGCCGTAATGAGCATCCTGAGAGCTCATACGGACTCTGATCATTGCTTTGTTTGTCATAAATAGTTTCTTTAATATCTGTTATTGTCTAATTATTGTTTTACGTAGATGTAATCCACAAAAATAGAAGGGGTATGTATAACTTCGGGAGCCAGTTCACCGACGGGAACCAATTTTTCAGCCTCTACAGTCACAACATCACCGGCCTGGGCCATTTTGGGATTGAAGTTGCGGGTGGTACCTCTATAGAATACATTTCCTGACTCATCTACGATAGAACCACCGATAAATGCGAAATCAGCACCAAGAGGTTTTTCTATGAGATAGTCCTTTCCGTCAATATTAATTCTTTTCTTGCCTTGCTCGACTACAGTGTCCAGACCTGTAGGTGTCAGCACCCCGCCAAGTCCTGCACCTTTTGCACGAATACGCTCTGCAAGTGTACCCTGGGGAACGAACTCAACCTCTATCTCACCTGCATTCATCTGATTTACAGATGCGGCATTTCCACCGATATATGAGGCTATTATCTTCTTTACCTGGCGATTCTCGATCAACCTGCCCCAGCCCTTACCGTCAAATACTGTGTCGTTAGCAATAACAGTAAGATCCTTGACTCCGCTCTCCACAAGAGCATCAATTAACTGCGCGGGAGCCCCGGTACCGAGGAAACCTCCAACCATAATTGTAGCGCCGTCTTTAACCATTGCAACGGCATCCTTAAGAGAAATGTTTTTTTTCATATTTATATAGAATTTAATTGTTCTAATTAAAAGCAAATTTGCGGACCTGTTACACTATGTTTAACGCAATCTGCAAATTTAATCAAATTCATGACGATTTCCAAGATTTTTTAATCTTTATTCAGCACAGAGCCTCCGCTGAGCTTTTTCGACTGTATATAAGCATCACCTCTGTAGGTAAAAGTGCTGCCTCCTCTCAAATCGGCATTAATTGTGTTGTTTACCGTGAATTCAGCTCTGCTGGCACCGGACATATTGATGATAAGATCTTCTATCGATAAAGTAAAATCCTTAACAGAAGCCCCGGAAGAGCAATTTATAACCGCTTTCCGAGCCTTACCCTTTAATACGGCACCACCTCCGGCGGCATCCATAATCAAAGTGTCCAGATCAATGGAATTGCATCTGACACTGCTGTGACCGGTCAATTTGATTTCAAGCTTACCGGAAACATCCCCATGGATACCGACTGGCGTATTGTCTGCAACTTCGAGATAGCGAAGCGACTCGGTGTATATCCTAACTTCCATATCGACGCTCGCCCCGGGTACGACACCTCTCTTCACGCCAAAATGCAACACCCCGTTCAGGATTTTCCCATAGAGGTGATTGCGTATATTTTGGTCACAAGTAATCTCAATACCGGGCTCCCCTTGCTGCACATAAATTCTGGCGAAGACATCATCACCTACCTTAACTCCGGTAAAGGGCTCCAGAGGATAAAAATATGTCCCGTCAGTCCTGCCCGTGTTAATTCTAGCACAAGAAGTAAGGAGAAGGAAGCATGTTATTATTATTCTCGGGAAAAGAAATTTCATCACGTTTAAAGAGTTCCCTCTTCAGCCTGCTTGATCATAGTTTCGTTTGCAGAGATAAAGACCTCTACACGGCGATTGAGCCTGCGACCTTCAACAGTGGAGTTGTCTGCCAGGGGCTCAGTATAGGATTTGCCCTCATAAATCATTCTTTCACCTGCAATGCCAAGGCTTTTAAGATAGTCAGCAACAGCCTGTGCGCGCTGGAGAGAGAGTCTTTCGTTAACTGCAGCCGAACCGGTATTATCGGTATGGCCATAGATTGTAACGTCGGTTTCAGGAAGATCCCTCATTTCTACTGCAAACTTTGACAGAGACACCTTTGAAACTTCAGTAAGAGCATATTTTCCGGTTTCAAAGAGAATACCGCTATCAAAAGTTACTTTAATAGCATCCAGGCCATTTATATCAGTAATGGTTTCAACCTGAACACCTTCAATTTCAGCCATTTCGGCTGCCTTTTTGTCCATAACATCACCGATAACAGCACCTACTGCAGCACCAACTGCTGTACCTAAAGCTCCACCGATTGCAGCACTCTTACCATCTTTACCTATAATCGCTCCCAATCCGGCCCCGGCTGCAGCGCCACTACCGGCACCTATTAGTGCACCTTTACCTGCTCTGGACATATTGCCGCATCCAGGCAATATAAAAGATGCGCAAAGCAAAATAGTTAGAATTTTTTTCATGTTGTAAATATCAAATAATTGTTTCATTACCTTTATAGAGTTCCTTCTTTAGCCTGCCTTATCATGCTATCATTTGCATAAACAAATACCTCTACACGGCGGTTAATTCTGCGGCCTTCTGCAGTAGAGTTGTCCGCTATAGGCTCTCTGAAGGATTTGCCCTCATGGACTATCCTGTTAGCTTCAATGCCCAGTCTTTTAAGGTAGTCTGAAACTGACTTTGCACGCTGGAGAGAGACTCTTTCATTTACTGCTGCAGAACCGGTGTTATCTGTGTGACCATAGACAGTGATATTGGTTTCAGGAAGCTCTCTTATCTCTTCCACAAATGCAGAGAGAGCGTCTTTAGCATCCTCATTGAGGGAATATTTACCGGTTTCAAAGAGAATACCGCTGTCAAAAGTAACCTTAATAGCCTCGTATCCCCTTGAATCGGTTATGGTTTCAACACTGACATCTCCGATCCCGGACATATCTGATGCCTTTTGCTCCATAATGTAACCGATAATAGATACTGCGTCCTCACCAACCGGCTCATCATAAGTGGTCCTCTCGGTTTCCTTACTTGTCTTTGTTTTTTTGGTTTTCTTGGTTTCCTTACTTGACTTGCTGGAGGATTTTTTCTTGGTGTCCTTGCCACCGGGTGAATCTATCCCAGCTCCTACAGCACTACCGTCGCCCATAATAGCACTTTTGGAAGCCTTTGACGAACTGCCGCATCCGGTGCACAGGAGAGATAGGCAAAAAAGAATAGTTAGAATCTTTTTCATGTTTAATATATTAAAGTTAAATAGTTGTTTCAATACTGATATTTCCTGTAGACGGGATTTGCATAAATATGCAGGAGATTGTCCATCACAGCGCTACGGTCGGCAGATGCCGGAACTCCTGATATTTCCCTCTCAAGATATGCAACAAATGCATTTTTCTCAGCTACAGAGTAATTATCTGAAAACCTTTCATCACATCTGAGAATGTCTGCTGCAATATAAAGAGAAGGATAAAGCCTGAATCCGTCAAGGATTTTTTTATCAATAACTGATGCAAGATACTGAAATTTTTCATTTCTTGAAAATGAATTTGCTTCCTGCAGTTCTGCAAGCGTCAATGGCTGACAGAATGAGATATGTACAGCCCCCTTTGGCTGTTTTATACCCTTGAGAATACTTTCGGTGTCTTCTCCCGGAGTCTTTTTATATGCACCGGTACTCTTTCTGATCCAGGTCTCGAGCGCCTTTTCCATACCACAAGTCTCTATCTCGTAAGAAACCGAAACCGGCATGATATTAAGCTCAGCAAAGTTTGAGGTGAAGTCTCCCCTTCCGCTCATATCCAGCATTTTAAGTAATCCTTGCTCTGTGGTGTCCACACCATCTTTTGCGCGACCGTTACGATGAGCAAGCCAGATATTTGAAGTGCTGCTTCTGATATATTGTGAGAAGATCTGTGAGCTGTTGTACACTTCGCGTGGATTATCACTCCGAACAACTTTAATCATACGGTTGGAACGAATTATATCCTCAATATAACTGTCTTCAACAAGATTATCCCCTACTGCGATTTCAGTCAAAGGCAGTTTATGATCTTCCAGGATAAATTGTATGAATGCAGAGTCAAGCACTATGTCCCGATGGTTGGAGAGCAGCAGAAAAGGGCTTTTCTTCCCCTCTGTAAAAAATTCCAAACCAGAAAATGTAACCCCGTCGGTAGTTCCCCTCATTACGGATCCTATCACGTGGTACATAACCTTAGCTTGAAAATCGTAAGTGCCCGTAACTGTCCTAAGAAGCTCTCCAAGATATCCTCTCTCCTTGTCCGGATAGAAATATGTGGAGATACTTCCTGTTAGAGGGTGGTCTGCCACCCTCGCAAGTGCTTCGACTGTTTCCCGGTCATTATATGGCCTTATATCTTCAAACACTATATCAGATAGTTTTCTCTTTACGGGTATATAGATCAGCCAGAGGCAAAAGCAATGCCAGATAGATTACTATAAAGAGCGGCAGTACACCCAGAGCACCCATCGTAAGGGAAATTATCACTATATAAAGGAATGAAAATGCATGTAATAAGGTAACCACAATTGCGACCAGTAACCATCCGCGCCAGTTTGTAACTCTCCATAGGAAAACCGAGGCAGCAGCCAGGCCCAAAGGCAAGACGAAGAAGAAATTCTCACCTATTGTGAATAATAGAACTGCAGAAAGGAACAGCAGTAACAACATTGCACCATAGAGGAGATTGTAGGAAAACCTAGTAGCACCACTGGCAGAAGCACTTTTGCGAATAGCAGTCGATGAAATACGGTCAGCCGACTTTTTCCTGCCGAAAAAGTAGCAGATAGCAGCTATCAGCGCCGTGATAACTGCTGTGCCTATCATAACCCACTCATCAAACTGTACTCCACGCAAGATACCCATTAAAGAGAATTTCGCGCCTGTAATCAAAGAAATCACCCAGGCTAAGAGTTCACCTATACCGAAAGCCACAATCGCCCATAAGAGCACTTTTGCAGAGGCTACAAGTACCTTGAGCGGTCTGATTCTTCCACCAATCAGTGCAAAGCTGAAAATAATACAGAAAAGGGCTAAAACTATGGAATTGGCCAGCAGATACCCTCCTTTGGAGAAATTCAGTAGACCAATAACAGGAATGGTAAAGGCTACAGACGACTTATCAGATACCAGGGCCTTTGAATCACGATATTCGTGGTTGGTAAGATACTCTTCAATTATCGGCTCCAATTGGGCACCAAAATGCTGTATTCTTTTCAGTGAGATGTTGTCGTAATTGTCCAGATCGGTATGATAGAGGTTGATATCGTCCAGGTGGGAATAATTCATACCCGGATGAGAATC
>JAAZEZ010000058.1 GCA_012511975.1 Bacteroidales bacterium
CCCTAAAACTATATGATCCGCACCCGCATTTATCATACCATCTATATGGCGATGTAGCAAATCATCAATTTCCGGTGAATCAAAAACACCTCTCTCAATCGCCTCCACAAGCTCTTCTCCCACTTGCTCAACTACCCGGACATCCCCAGCAAAACGCGCCAGAGTATCAAGATAAAGAGGTCCTCTAAATGTTCCTGCTGTGGCAAGGACCCCCACTACACCACTTTTAGAGTGCAGTGCGGCAGGCTTTATGGCGGGTTCCATCCCTACGAAAGGAATATCGAACTTCTCCCTCAGTGAACTGATAGCGGCTGCAGTGGCCGTATTGCAGGCAACCACAATAATTACTGCACCTCTACCAATGAGATAAGCGGAAATCTTAGCCGCCCTTTCCCTGATCAATGCCGGATCTTTTGGTCCGTAAGGGCAAAAAGCCCCGTCAGAAAGATAAAGACAGGACTCACCAGGCATCAGGCGATGGATCTCTCGCCAGACGGACAAGCCGCCTACTCCGGAATCGAAAATGCCAATCATCAGCCAAAGGTAAGAAAAAAATCGCCTGTTTGTATAACAAAAGTCCCGAAAGTTTCTCTTTCGGGGCCTATTGCATCGGACTAAACTGTCCCAAATATCAAAGATTAGTCGTTGATATTCTTAGGAATCAAATCGTTGGAGTCAATCTCCTCCTGAGGAATCGCAAATTTCCAGCGTGGATCGCTAGCCTCAACATACATAGCTGTCGAAACTGCGGGATCGTGGTTGGTGTTGCGTCTGTCAAGATCCAAACCGAGACGTTTCAGGTCAAGGAAACGATGTCCCTCACCCCAAAGTTCGATTCTTCTGTAGAAGTAGATTTCATCCAGAAGGTCCTTACCTGTCTTGGTGCTCTTTACATAGGCGTCATCACGTGTCTTGTTGAGATTGTAAAGATGAGTCTGAGCTGCGCCATTCTCATTGAGTTTTGCACAAGCCTCTGCTGCTATCAGATACATCTCACCAAGCCTCATGAAGTTGGCATCAGCAACTGAACTGGCAGCATCGGCAACTTGGAACTTCCTATTCATATAAGGCTTTTTAGTGTACTTTGTACTGGGTACCTCAAAATTCTTACCGGTCGGATCCCATAGAGTCTTACGGATATCCGTTTCGGGAATAGCATCATAAAGAGTACTGTTGATACACTTTGGACAGCTCCTGATGTTGGAGGAGTTGAAGTTAATAGACATATAGGCCATATATCCATAGAAGTAGAGAGTCTGGTCAGGAATCATATGGAATGCCCACATCCACTCTACATTGGAAGCATCATTGAAACCCTTCGTATAATCACTCTGACTCATCAGTTTTGCAGTAGTGGTGTTGATAGCCATCTCCGCATATTTCTTGGCATTTGCCCAATCGTGCATTGCCAGAGCGACACGTGCCCTGAGTCCCATAACAGTAGCAGCCACAAAGTGTGTTTTTGATGTAAATGAGCTTGTACCGAGCAGTGTGATTGACTGCTCAAGGTCAGTAACAATCTGTGCATAGATGTTTTCAACTGTCTCTAGAGGCATTTTAACCTCTTGGGTGCTGACAACGAGAGGTGTTGCAAGTTGATTGTTCTGCTTGCCGGGCTCATATCTGTCACCATAGAGCTGAACCAACCAGAAATAAGCCATGCCTCTGTATGCGAGAGCCTGGCCTTTGATCATCTGCTTATCGGCCTCGGGACCCACAGCATTATCCACATTATCAATAATCTGGTTGGCATTGGAAATCCACATATAAGAGATCCTGAAGGGGAATGCAGCAAGCCAGCCATTTGCGTTTCTATGGCCATTCCATTTCACTTCACCGGTGTTGGTCCACCACCCGTTACCCGCAGTGGGGAATACGAGATCCTCTCCCATAGCATCCATTGCGATCTGAAATGAGGGGTAGCCACCGATGTTCTGTCTTGAGTAATACTGTCTCACCATTGATTTATGGAGACCGTTTACAGCAGCAAAAGCATTTTCCGTAGTAGTGAAGATGAAACTCTCATCATAAGCTGATGTGGGGGTAGTTTCAAGAAAATCAGGACTACAGGAAGCCATACCTGCGAAAACCGCAAGACAAGCCAATATTTTTAATATATTTTTCATACTGTATTATTCTTGTTTATTAATGTTTGATTTTTGCTGATTAAAACTGAACATTCAAACCGAACGTGATAGTACGTGCGGGGGAATAAACGTTGGACTGTGTACCTGCAAACGAATACTGAGGGTCCATACCCTTACGAGCAGTGAATGCATAAACGTTCTCACCGCTTGCGTAAATTCTGATACCTGAAAGATCAAGCTTTTCAGCCCACTTCCTGGGGAATGAATATGCAAGTGTTATGTTTTTGAACGATAGGTATGAAGCACTGGTAAGCCATCTGCTTGAACCTGCATTCTGATTAGGGTTTTTAGTAGTGTCAATTCTGGGAACTTCAGTAATATCACCCGGCTTCTGCCATCTGTTGAGAATGTCAATATGCATAGCCGAACCATAACCAGAGTGACTCATCAGGGAGCCGTAAACGCTGTCATATATCTGACCGCCTATCTGATAGGTCATAAGTACGGAGAGTTCGAAACCTTTCCAGGTGAGTGAGTTCTGAATTGAACCGTATAGATCGGGAATTGAGGTCCCCACATAGTAATAATCTGCTTTTGTGTAGTCATTGACGATTTCGCTACCGGTAACATTGCCCTCATCATCCTTGATATCCTTACTATAGAGTGCATCACCTGTCTGAGGATCCACACCTTCCCACTTTCTAAGCCAGAAGTCATACATAGAGCGACCTACCATATATTTCTTGGTACCGCTAATGATCTCTTCCTGAGGAAGCTTCGTAATTTCATTTTTGATATGGGATGCATTGATCATCATATTCCAGGTGAAATCCTTGGTGCGCACAATATCGCCTGCAAGCTGTATCTCAATACCCTGGTTGTACATTGAACCGATGTTCTGCCACTGGGAAAGCACACCTGAAGAGGTGGGGAGCGGAACCTCGAAAAGGAGGTTGTCGGAAATCCTGTGGAAAAACTCTATCTGTCCGTTGAGACGGTTATCAAAGAATCCGAACTCCAATGCAACGTCAAAGCTACGGTTTTTCTCCCACTGCAGTTCCTTGTTACCGGCCTGAGTTGACTGTATGAAACCTGAAGCATTTGCATTATTGAGGATACCATAGAGTGATTGCCACTGGTACCAGGAACTGGTGCCGTCATTACCTATGGAACCGTAGGATGCTCTAAGTTTCAGGGAGGAGATCCAGGGCTGACTTGCAATAAATGACTCCTGATCGAGTCTCCATGATCCGCCTACTGACCAGAAGTTACCCCAACGTGCATCTTTATAGAAGCGCGAGGTTGCGTCCCTTCTGAAGGATGCGGATACATAGTACTTGTGGTTGTAGTTATAGTTGGCACGCGCCATATAACCTTCAGTCCTGTATGCCTGCGAGTAGGTATAGAGGGAGTTGATTGTAGTGAAGTTGATCAACTCAACGTTACCCTCTGCAATGATACCCTGCTTCATACCGTAGGTGTACTTGTAATCATTCTTGTAGCTCTCGTGTCCGAGGAGCAGGTCAATATTATGGTTGTTGAATGATTTTACATAGGTCAACAGCTGGTTGAAGTTGTAGGTGTCATAGCGATAATTAGTGATACGGCCACGACCTGCGGGAGCACCGTCACCCACATGGGGGTTCTCATAGGTGGAATTGAGATAGTTCCTAAAGTCATAACCTCCATTAATAGATAATTTAAATCCCTCAAAGAAGATGATGTCAATATAGGCTCTCGCGTTTACCAGATTTCTCTTGTATAGGTTATCATTCCAAAGAGTCTCAGCGATCACGTGACGACCGGGGCTTGCACTTGCACCACGATTGGTGTACTCATAAATTTTTTCACCTTGATCATCAAGTTTATATGCACCGGAAGCGTCGTGCTCATAGATAGGATAGATAGGACCGATAAATCTTGAGAAGTAGAAGGGGTTCACATAACCTGTGCTGCTATCGTCGTTGGTAACGTTGGAGTTAGCCATAGTAGCTGCGAGGTTTACACCTGCCTTGATCCACTTGCGGGGCTGCACATTCATATTCAGACGCGCATTGGCTCTTTCCATGTAAGATTTTATAGAAAAACCCTCCTCATCCATATAACTAAGCGACATATAGTAGTCGGTTTTAGCTGTTGCGCCACCTGCGGAGAGTGAGTACTCCTGTTTGTGACCGATACGTGCAATACCATCAGCCCAGTCAAGGTCCTCGGTGTAGAGAAGTTTTGCAGCAGGGTTGAGCTTACCGTCAACGCTGACTATTGCGTCATTAGCTACGTTGAAAGGGTTGTTCAACAG
The DNA here is from genome assembly GCA_012511975.1 of Bacteroidales bacterium. Classification (GTDB taxonomy): domain Bacteria; phylum Bacteroidota; class Bacteroidia; order Bacteroidales; family UBA932; genus Cacconaster. The sequence goes on from JAAZEZ010000058.1 coordinate 4,387, forward strand.
CTGTCCGAAAATATTTTTCGAAGCCGCTGCGGATGCTGTTTCCATGGTATAAGTTGAGCCGTCAGCTGAAAGATAAGCATTGCGCAATGCTTCCCACGCCATAGGATAGTACTGGTATGGGTCAAGTCTTTCATACTCTTGAATAGCCCTCATACTGATACCTTGATTGACTTTTACATTGAACTGCACTTTCTCGCTGCGTCCCTTCTTAGTAGTAACAAGTACCACACCGTTGGCTGCACGGCTTCCGTAGAGAGCTGAAGATGCGGCATCCTTGAGGATAGTGATGTTCTCAATATCATCGGCATTGAGGTTAGAAATAGCATCAAACGGCACACCATCCACCACATAGAGGGGAGATGAGCTGGCGTTGATAGATCCGAAACCACGGATACGGATTCCTCCTGACGAACCGGGCTGACCGCCTGCTGAAGTAAACTGCACACCGGCAGCTATACCTTCCAATGCGTTAGCCACGTTGGTAAGAGGACGGCTTTCAAGTTTTTTACTCTCAAGAGCCACTGCCGATCCCGTGAAGTCTTTTTTGGCTACTGTACCGAAGGCAACGAAAACCACTTCTTCCAGTGTTTCCGTGTCAACCTCCAGATCTACATGAATAGTGCTTCTGCCTGATACCGGTACTTCAATGGTCTTGTAACCGATGAAACTAAAGATAAGAGTAGCATTTGAGGCAACGTCTATAGTGAAACTGTACCCTTCCCTAAAAATCGGACAGTTCTGAATTAGACAAAAGTATTAACTTTGTCAAAAGCAGAACATTATGAAAAGGAAGATTCACAGCGAATCCGAGATGGTCAAAGCCGTCCGGGAAGTAGA
>JAAZEZ010000059.1 GCA_012511975.1 Bacteroidales bacterium
ACCTCTTCCCATCCCGAACAGAGAAGTTAAGCTCACCAACGCCGATGGTACTGCTACACCAAGTGGGAGAGTAGGTAGCCGCCAACTTTAAGAAAGCCCCGACAGCAACAGCTGCCGGGGCTTTTGTTTGTTTGCCAATACTACAATCTTACGTGAATTCCTTTACAATATCACAATAAAAACGCGAATAAGGTGTCAGTTGACAATCACGCGATTCATCGTTACGGAGAGTAACCTGTCGGGGATGTGATCAATTTCAAGTTTTGTGTGCCTTTTCCAGTTTATCTCAAATGAATTGAAAATCCCTTTTGTGAACTTAAGCTTATAAAGCTCTTTGTAACTATCTTCTTCCATGAGAATGAGTTGGTTCTCTCCGTTTGCCCTTACAATGAGATGCTCTTCGTCAATGCAGTTTATGAATGAAATACCTGTGTAGACAGTGCATTTTGTACAATCTTCAGAAAAAATTAAAGTTTTGATAAGAAAGTCATAGTCTTCAGAATATATTTTATAGTGTATCGTACCGCTCCAGTGGTCATAAAGCGCGTATTCCGTTTTGATATCTTCAAGAAGCCCGATATCTTCAATAGCATTACAGGATGCCAGTATGATTGATAATGCCACTAGAGAAAGCAATTTTTTCATAATTACTAATGTTTTATATACTATATATACGCAGTACTTTATTAAATACTGCCGTGGCTTTTATCTTATTGAGTGGGATTATTAGCGCCCAAGGCCGAGAGAAAGATGTTGCAAGGGATGATAGATAGCACTCTCATCTACCATCTGAAGCAGCATTGAACTAAAATAACTCTTTTTCTTTGATATCTTTTACACGAATCTGGATATTAGCTATACCTCGATAGTAATTTTCGGCGATGGAATAGCAAATGTCAACGGGGTTACCGCCCTGTATGTGTTCGAAATTTTCAGAAAGGTTAAAGGCGATAGCCGAGATGTATCTGTATGGTTCATCCTCCTGAATGAGTTCGAGTTTGAGATGTTTCATACCGGATTCGGCAGAGCCAACTCTACGCCCTTTACCATTGTCGTAGACATCTTCAGTGATAAAAACAGGAGAGAGGTTGCCAGGACCAAAAGGCTGAAACTGCTTAAGTACTCTGAAGAACTTGGGTGTAATCTGTTTAAAGTCCAGGTATGAGTCGATATTAATGATCGGAGTCAGAATTACATCATCGATTTTAGAGGCCACAAATGTCTCGAAACGCTCAGTGAATATTGAAAGATTTTCCTCCTTGAGGGTGAGTCCTGCAGCGTACATATGACCTCCGAAGTTCTCCAGAAGATCGGAACAGGATTCAATTGCTTCGTATAGGTCAAAGCCCTGGATGGAGCGTGCAGAACCTGTGATTAATCCATTCGACTGGGTAAGCACGATGGTTGGACGATAGTAGGCCTCCACCAGGCGGGATGCTACAATACCGACTACTCCCTTATGCCAGGAGGGGTTGTATACTACTGTGGATTTCTTGTTTTCGAAGCCTGGAATGCTCTTTACCATTTTTAGCGCTTCTTCAGTGATCTCTCGGTCCACCTTCTTGCGATCGTTGTTGTGGGCATTAATGGCTGCTCCAATCTCTTTTGACTCGTCCTCATCTCTGGAAGTGAGCATGTCTACCGCAGTTTTGCCCGATTCCATTCTACCTGCCGCATTGAGACGGGGACCTATTTTGAAGACTATTTCGTCAATGGATATACGGTGTTTTTCGAGTCCCGAAAGCTTGATGATCGTCTGCAGACCCTCGCGAGGATTTTCATTGAGTTGCTTGAGCCCGTAGTAAGCTAACACTCGATTTTCTCCGGTGACGGAGACCAGATCTGAAGCGATGCTGACTACCAGGAGGTCGAGCAACGAGACAATGTTTTCAAAGGGGATATCATATTGTTGGGCGTAGCCTTGAACCAGTTTGAAGCCTACTCCGCAACCGGAAAGGTCATCGAAAGGATAGTTGCAGTCTTGTCGCTTGGGATCGAGTACGGCTACAGCATCAGGGAGAGTATCGTCCGGTAAGTGAAGGTCACAGATAATCATATCTATGCCCAGGCTTTTAGCGTAGTTTACCTTTTCAATCGCTTTGATGCCACAGTCCAGTGCTATAATAAGGGTGCAGTTGTGATCACGTGCTGTGTCAATACCTTTATATGAAATGCCGTAGCCTTCATCATATCTATCGGGAATATAATATTCCACACGATTAGTAAGGTTTTTTATAAAGGAATAAACAAGAGCAACTGCTGTAGTACCATCCACATCATAGTCTCCGTAGATGAGAATAGTTTCTCTCTTAACTATTGCCTTGCGAAGACGCTCGACAGCCTTATCCATATCCTTCATTAAGAAGGGATCGTGGAGTTTTGAAAGATCGGGCCGGAAAAATTCCCTGGCTTTAGTAAAAGTGTCGATACCTCTTTGGACCAGAAGATTGGCTAATACAGAATCAATCCCCAGCTCCTGTGTGAGCTGGCGTACACGCGCCGGGTTGCCCGGCTCCCTCACTATCCATTTTTTTTCTATACTCATATTGATTTCTGCAATTTTACAAAGATAAACAATTTTTATGCCTTTATCCATAAATATTCTTATTTTTGTGGGATATAACATTAAGGAATACTTAACAGACAGATTTACGATATGGAATTAACAGATCTTAATGAACAGGAATTGAATCGCCGTGCTGCTTTGCAAGAATTGAAGGATTTGGGAATAGACCCATATCCCGCAGAGAAATTCCCCGTTAATGCTACTTCTAAAGAGATTAAGGAAGGTTATGATGCAGAAAAAGGCAATTTCAATGATATATCTATCGCCGGGAGGATAATGAGCCGCCGCATTATGGGGGCTGCTTCATTTGTGGAACTACAGGACGAGCATGGTAAGATTCAGGTCTATATAAAACGTGATGAAATCTGCGAAGGAGAGGACAAGACTCTTTACAATACCGTTTTCAAAAAACTTTTGGATATCGGTGACGTTATTGGCATCAAAGGTTTTGCATTCATTACAAAGACAGGACAACTCTCAGTTCATGCGAAATCTCTTAAAGTGCTCAGCAAGTCTCTCCGCGTGCTACCCATAGTAAAAGAGAAAGAGGGAGAGGTATACGATGCCTTTTCTGACCCTGAGCTCCGTTATAGAATGAGATATGTCGACCTAATCGTTAATCCTCATGTGAGGGATACATTTGTCAAGAGGACTAAAATTATTTCCACGATGAGGGATTATTTCAACGAGCATGGATATCTTGAGGTGGAGACACCTATCCTTCAGCCAATTCCCGGCGGTGCTGCAGCAAGACCCTTTGTCACTCACCACAACGCCCTTGATATTCCTCTCTACCTAAGAATTGCCAACGAACTTTACCTCAAGCGTTTGATTGTGGGTGGTTTTACCGGTGTATATGAGTTTGCAAAGAATTTCCGTAACGAAGGTATGGACCGAACTCACAATCCGGAGTTCACCTGTATGGAAATTTATGTTGCATACAAGGATTATGTATGGATGATGGAGTTTGTAGAGCAACTGGTTGAGAGGATAGCTATTGCACTCAACGGTAAGACCAAATTTGATGTGTGGGGCAATGAGATCGAGTTTAAGAAACCCTACAGACGTCTTCCGATGATTGATGCTATCAGGGAATACGCCGGTGTAGATATTACCGGTATGGATGAAGCACAACTCCGTAAGACTTGCGATGATCTTAATATCTCAATATCGCCCTCCATGGGTATAGGTAAGTTGATTGATGCTATCTTCAGCGAATATTGCGAAAAGCATCTGATACAGCCTACTTTTATCATAGATTATCCCGTTGCAATGTCTCCGCTCACAAAGCGTCACAGGGAGGATCCCACACTTACTGAGAGATTTGAACTCTTTGTTAACGGAAAGGAGGTAGCAAATGCATACAGTGAACTAAATGACCCTATTGATCAGCTTGGCAGGTTTCATGATCAGGTAAAACTTCAGGAGAAGGGTGACGATGAAGCCATGTTCATTGACTTGGACTTTGTTCGTGCTTTAGAGTACGGTATGCCGCCCACAGCGGGCCTCGGTATGGGCATAGACCGCCTCGCAATGCTTATGACTGATTCAACTTCCATTCAGGATGTGATTTTCTTCCCTCAGATGAGGCCGGAGGCAAGTCATAAGAAAACTGAATAATTTATGACGGCAGAGAAGATAACTTCCGCACGTAATCCTCGTATAAAAGAGCTCATTCTGCTCCAGAGTAAATCCAGAGAGCGCAAAGAAAGAGCTCTTTTCGTGGTTGAAGGAGCGCGAGAACTCAGCAGGGCTATCGAAGCAGGTTTTGTGCCTCACTCTATCTTTTATTGTTCCAAATACATAGAGAGAGTTGATTTGCCTAAGGTTGTGGAAGGAACTGAGGTTTTTGAAGTATCTGCGGATCTTTATGACAAAATAGCTTATCGAGGCGGCACAGAGGGAGTAATTGCATTGATACGGATGGAGCCGCTTGTGCTGGAGAAAATTACTCTCAGTGATAATCCACTGGTAATAGTGGTGGAGTCACTTGAAAAACCAGGCAATCTTGGAGCAATTCTTAGGAGTGCGGATGCATGCGGTGCTGATTGTGTGCTGGTTTGTGATCCTCTGGCTGATGTTTTTAATCCAAATGTAATAAGAGCAAGTACCGGTGCCTGCTTCAGCGTAAAATGTGCATGCTGCACCTCAGAAGAGGCATACCAATGGCTCTCAACTCGTAATATCTTCATTATAACCACACAATTACAGGACTATTCACTCTATTATGATATAGATTTGAGAGAGGCTGTCGCGATTGTATTTGGTAGGGAAGATAGGGGTCTTTCAGATTTCTGGAAGGAACGCTCAAATGCGAAAATCCGCATACCTATGGCTGGAATTTGCGATTCTCTCAATGTCTCCGTCTCTGTAGCCGTTATCTGTTTTGAGGCTCTGAGGCAGAGAAAGAGAATCACTTAACCCTTAAAACCAACACAAATGAAAACACCAATTATTACCGCCGCACACGCAGCGGCAGGGCAGTGGGTTGTCTATACC
>JAAZEZ010000060.1 GCA_012511975.1 Bacteroidales bacterium
GAGGCACAGGCACGGGAGCATCACCTGTCATAGCTGAAATAGCCAGGTCCAAAGGCATTTTGACAGTCGGAGTGGTGACTCTTCCGGCACGTTTTCTAGGCAACGAAGTACTATTCAGAGCTATCGAAGGAGTAAGGGAACTCTTCAGACATGTGGACAGTCTTCTGATTATTGATAATGAAAAACTATTTGATATATATGCCGATCTGGACATTCTGACACTCCTTCCCAAAGCCGATGAAGTGTTGGCCACCGCAGTAAGGAGTATCGCCGAAATTATAACAGTCCGGGGCAAAATAAATATGGACTTTGCTGATGTAAAGAAAATAATGCAAAACAGCAATGTATCACTTATGGGAATAGGTACTGCTTCCGGTAAAGACCGGGTCAGCAAGGCTGTTGAAATGGCCCTCACATCTCCCCTGCTCAACCAGTTAGACCTAAGAACTGCAAAAAGGGCTCTGGTCAATATCACAACATCCAGTGGAGAACATGTCATACATGGAAGTGAAGTGACTGCCCTTATGGAGTATATAAAGGAACTCACCAATCCCGAACTCAGTTCCAAGATGGGTCTTGTCCAGAATGACGAAATGGGAGAGAACATAGGAGTAACAATCATCGCTACCGGATTTGAGATGACCCAACTGCCCATAATCAGCGAAGATGCCCTGAAAAACAATAGAATCGAAGTCAAATATGATTTGACAAATAATAAAAGAGGCGTACCTTTGTGCCCCGATATCGAATCTCAAATAACCAAAAAGGAGATGGTAACAGGCATACCGGCGCTGATCACTGATGATCCACAGACTATCAGCGACCTTGAATCGGAGCCCGCATTGACCTGAAGAGAAATGATGTTGCAGAATCAGAAACTAAAACAGAGTGACTAATGAAACAGAGGAGAGTACGCTTCGCACCGAGTCCTACGGGACCGCTCCATATGGGCGGTGTCAGGACTGCGTTATACAACTATTTGTACGCGAAACAGGCGGGAGGGAAATTTATACTTAGAATAGAAGACACTGACTCTCAAAGGTTCGTTCCGGGCTCTGAAGAGTATGTGATTGAATCACTCCAGTGGTGCGGCATTGTGCCCGACGAAGGTGTAGACAAAGAGGGAAAGATTGTGGAGATACCTTGTACAGAGCATCCTCACGCACCTTACAGGCAATCCCAGCGAAAGCACATCTATCGTAAATATGCGGAACAACTCGTAGCAACAGAAAATGCCTATTACGCGTTTGATACCCCGGAAGAACTTGAAGCACTCAGAAAAGAGGCGGAGGCCCAAAAGAGCAGTTTCACATACAACTACCACTCCCGTACCTCCCTAAAAAATTCGCTTACCCTCCCTGCGGAAGAGGTAGATCGTCGTCTGCAAGAAGAGACCGGATGGACAATCAGGTTCAAAATTCCTGAAAATAGAATGGTGAAGATGAAGGATCTTATCAGAGGCGACATTGAGGTAAACACCTCTACTCTGGATGACAAGGTGCTCTGGAAGAGAGCCGACGAACTCCCCACCTATCACCTTGCCAACATTGTTGACGATCATCTGATGGAGATTACAGAGGTGATCCGAGGCGAAGAGTGGCTCCCTTCACTTCCTCTACATTATCTGCTCTATGAAGCGTTCGGATGGAATGATAGCCAACCACAATTTGCTCACCTCTCACTGCTGCTCAAGCCCGACGGCAAGGGCAAACTTAGCAAAAGAGATGGTGACAGATTGGGTTTTCCCGTATTTCCTCTGCAGTGGATCAATGAGGATGGAGAAATTTCGCGCGGATATCGTGAAGATGGCTATTTTCCGGAGGCATTTGTCAACATACTGGCATTTCTGGGATGGAATCCCGGTACGGAGCAGGAAATTTTCACACTGGAGGAACTGGTGAAAGTATTTTCACTTGAAAGAGTTGTTAAATCAGGAGCCAGATTCAATCACGATAAGGCAAAATGGTACAATCAGGCATATCTCCGCAGAAAGAGCACACAGGAGCTTGTGGAGGCTTTCAGATCACTTGAAGGAGACCGTCTTGCCGCATATGATGACAACTATGTCGGTGCGGCGGTGGAACTCATCAGGGAGAGAGCTTATTTTGTACATGAATTTTGGAGTCTTTGCGATTTCCTTTTTGAGCCACCGCAGGGGTATGATCCTGCAGGAGTAAATAAATTCTGGAAAGATGATATCAAGGAGATTATTCCGCAGGTGGCACTATTTTTAGAGGATCTGGAGCCCTTCTCCAAGGGTGTCATTGAGGAGAAACTTGAATATCTGATTCGCTCCAATGGTTGGGGCATGGGCAAGGTGATGAACACCCTGCGCCTATTTCTTGTGGGTCGCAGTTCCGGCCCGGGAGTAGCGGATATTATGGAAGTTCTGGGAAAGAAAGAGGTTTTACAACGGATCATCAAGGCAATTACCCGTTTGGGCTGACAATATTATATGATTATGGCAACTGTAGGAATGGCGTCTGACCACGCCGGATTTGAACTCAAGGAGTTCCTTAAACCCTATCTCAAATCGATGAGATACGAAATTATCGATTTCGGCACCCATTCTGCCGATAGTATGGACTATCCCGATACTGCCCATCCTCTTGCAAAGGCTTTGGAACGTGGAGAAGTGGAGTACGGTATAGCCATATGCGGCTCCGGCAATGGCATTGCAATGACCCTTAACAAGCATCAAGGTATCCGTGCAGCGCTTTGCTGGAATCCCGAACTTGGTGCCCTTGCACGTCAGCACAATGATGCAAATGTTCTTTCTCTTCCCGCAAGATTTATTTCGCAGGAGATGGCTTTGGAGATTGTCAAGAGTTTTTTATCCGCAGAATTCGAAGGTGGAAGGCATAAGCGCAGAGTGGACAAAATTGCAGTGATCAAATAGATATGGGGGTTTTCATACTGGAAGGATGCAATGTTGAAAACGATTCGCTCTCCGGATTTTTCGAGGAGCATCTGGCAACCTCTTTAGATGAATATCCTGAAGGGGTTGTAATCCCCATTGATAAACCTTACCGGTGGACTTCGGCCGATGTGGTTAGAAAAATCAAATTCCAAATCCAGAAACATTTTAAACAAAAAAAGATCAAGGTGGGCCATGCAGGCACACTTGATCCTTTAGCAACCGGTCTGCTTATCGTTTGTGTGGGCAAAGCCACCAAATTGGCCGAAGAACTGCAGTCTCAGGAAAAAGAGTATATGGCCACGATAGAATTCGGTGCGACCACTCCCTCTTTTGACCTTGAGCAGGAAATTGATTGCTATTATCCATTTGAGCATATTACTGAAGAAATGGTAGGCAAAGCACTGAAAGAGTTTATTGGCGAACAATTACAGGTGCCTCCTCTCTTTTCCGCTAAGGTAATAGATGGGTTACGTGCCTACGAATATGCACGTGTCGGTGAAGAGGTGAAGCTGCGTAAGCACCTAATTAATATCACCGAAATCGAACTGATCTCATTTGATGAGGCATCAACAAAGACTCCTAAATCTGAAACTAACATCCGAGAGGCATCTCCTGGCGGAAAATATTTCTATCAACACTCCAGCGACAAGAGCGACGGAACACGTCCAAGTGCCACTATCAGAGTGCGTTGCAGCAAGGGAACTTATATCCGTTCTCTCGCAAGAGATCTTGGTTGCGCCCTCGGCAGCGGCGGCTATCTGATAGCCCTTCGCAGAACCGCATCAGGATTTTTTGCGCTAAATAATTGACTTTATGAAACTTTTTGCATTTTTTTTCGTATAAGAGAGTGCTTTTTGTACATTTTTCCTAAACAATGAAATTATCCCAATTTTACTTTGAACTTCCTGAAGAATTTATTGCCAAATATCCGGCAACTTTCCGGGACGAGTCACGTCTTATGGTACTCCACAAAGATACCGGAGAAATTGAGCACAAGATCTTCAAGGATATTATCGATTACTGCAAACCTCACGACCTTTTTGTGTTTAACGACGCCAAGGTCTTTCCTGCACGTCTCTACGGCAACAAGGAGAAAACCGGTGCAGAGATAGAAGTATTTCTTCTCAGAGAACTTAATAAAGACCAGCGTTTGTGGGATGTACTGGTAGATCCTGCAAGGAAAATTCGTATCGGCAATAAGCTCTATTTTGGCGAAAATGACGCCCTCGTGGCTGAAGTCATAGACAACACAACTTCCAGAGGCCGTACTTTGAGATTCCTGTTTGACGGCACCTACGAAGAGTTCAAACAGACACTCTTACAACTCGGGGAGTTACCTATTCCAAAATGGATACGCACAAGAGCTGAAGAGTGCGATACCGAACGTTTCCAAACCATCTACGCCAAGAATGAAGGTGCTGTAGCCTGCCCTGCAGCCGGTCTTCATTTCAGCAAAATTCTCTTCAAAAGAATGGAACTCAAGGATGTCGACACCACTTTTCTTACACTCTATATGAGTAATGCCCACTTCCACAATGTAGATGTGGAGGACCTCTCTAAGCACAAAATGGACTCTGAGAAGGTGGTCATATCTGAAGAAACCGCTGCCAAAGTCAACAAGGCAAAGGCCAACGGCAATAGGGTGTTTGCAGTAGGTATCACTACCGTACGTGCACTTGAGACCTATGTCACCACACAAAACGAAATCAAGGAGCTTGACACGTGGACAAACAGATTTATCTTCCCACCCTATAAATTCTCTATTCCTGATGCCGTAATCACTAATTTCCATCTCCCTTCATCCACAATGCTAATGAACGCAGCAGCATTCGGAGGTTATTACAATGTAATGAATGCCTACAAAGTTGCCATGGAAGAGGGCTATCGTTTTGGCACATACGGAGATGCAATGTTGATGATATAAAAATTGTCTTTTAAGCACCCCAAATAGAATCATACTCCATTATTTAGCAACAAAAAAGCTGTTATGGAGTATGATTTTTATATTTATGCCGCTGCCTTAAGCAAACTATTCGCCTATAAACCAGCGGTCGCGCTCCAACTTATAGAAAGATTGGGCAATATTGGCGAAATCTTCAAACTCAATAAAGAAGAACTCAGTGAGTTGCTACCGTTCAACAAGGAGATAGTCGAGGTTCTCACTGATCCGGCACTACTGGACTGGGCACAGAAAGAAATAGACTGGGCGCGAGCAAACAAAGTACAGACACTATATATCACCGATCAGCACTACCCCTATCGGCTAAGGGAGTGTTATGATGCCCCTATCCTACTCTATTACAAGGGGAAGGCTGACCTCAACGCCCGCAGGGTGATCTCAGTAGTCGGCACACGTAAAGCCTCTTACTATGGCAAGAACAGCTGTCGCAAGGTAATAGAAGAGCTCGCCTCATCCAGCAAACCTTTGGTGATAAGCGGACTTGCATATGGTATAGATGCAGCTGCGCACCGCGCCGCAATGGAGTATGGACTCCCTACAGTTGGTGTAATGGCTACCGGCATTGACATCATATATCCACAGCAACACCGGAGTCTGGCTGAAGAAATGTTGGAAAAGGGTGGCATCATCACCGACTTTCACCGTGGCTGCGAGGCAATAAGGGTCAATTTCATAAAGAGAAACAGGATTATTGCAGGTATGGCGGACGCAGTACTTCTTGGAGAGTCATACTCAAAAGGAGGCGGCCTGATCACCACCTCACTCGCCTCCTCTTACTCACGCGAAATCTATGCAATCCCGGGACGAATTGGAGATGAATCCTTTGAAGGCTGCAATACCCTCATCGAGCGGGACTCCGCCAGAATAGTCACAAATCCCGGCACCATCAGCGCATCTATGGGCTGGAGGGAGAGAAGAAAACGAACAAAGATCTCTCCGGATCTCTTCGACGGGATTACCGGCAACAATGCACGTGCAATACTCAGTACCTTAAAGGATAGAGACTCACTGACTGTGGAGCAGATTGAAGGAAGTACAGGCATTCCTCTTAGAGATCTCTCAACGGAACTGCTTCAACTCGAAATTTCAGGAAAAATAGTGCAAATTATGGGAGACAAGTATTCTATTGCTTGATTATTTTCCATAACTTTGTAATTTATGATGGAATTCATAGATACCCACGCACACCTGTACGACCAAGCTTTCAGCGAAGACATACCACAAGTGATTCAACGGATGGAAGATGCCGGTGTGAGCCATTGTATACTCCCCGGTATCGACATCTCCGCATACGAGGCAATGATCGCACTGGCGGATAGTCGTTCTGATCTCTTCTCCCCCTGTATCGGACTGCATCCTACCTCAGTTGGCGAAGATTGGGAGAGGGAACTTGCATTTGTAAAAGAGCATGCTCGTGACCGCTATTTCGCCGCCATCGGAGAAATCGGTATTGACAAATATTGGTCGACAGATTATCTTATTCAGCAAACAAGGGTATTTGCAGAACAGTTGGAGCTGGCCGCCAACCTTGACCTTCCCGTAATCATACATTTGAGAAATTCCACCGAAGAAATATTCAAAGTCTTCTCAGATGTGCGAGGACTCCCCCTCAGAGGTGTATTCCATGCCTTTTCAGGTAGTTACGAAACTTACAGGCAGATTCTACGGCATGGTGATTTCAAAATCGGTATCGGAGGTGTCTCAACCTATAAAAATGCAGGAGTAGCAGTCACGCTGGAAAAGGTTTCACTCGATGATGTAGTGCTTGAAACCGATTCTCCATGGCTTACTCCGGTTCCTTTCCGCGGTAAACGCAACGAAAGCTCCTATCTAGTCCATATTGCTGATAACATTGCCAGGATCAAGGGTGTTCCTGTTGAAACTGTTGCAGCAATCACCACAAATAATGCAAGAAAACTTTTTTCACTATGAGCCAATCTATACTTCTGATCTATACCGGAGGCACAATCGGAATGAAACAGGATCCTGAATCTCTGCTTCTGAAACCCTTCAACTTCGAACTAATTACCGAAGAGGTGCCTGAACTCAAAAAGTTCGGCTACCATATTGACTCACACTCCTTTGACCCGGTCATAGACTCATCTGATGTCAGCGTAGGTTTCTGGCAGGAGCTAGCTACTCTGATATATGACAATTACGACAAATATGACGGGTTTGTGGTACTCCATGGTACCGACACTATGGCATTCTCTGCATCGGCACTGAGTTTTATGCTCGACCGGCTTGACAAGCCTGTGGTCTTTACAGGAAGTCAACTGCCAATAGGAATGCTGCGTACGGACGGCAAAGAGAATCTTATCTCATCCATTGAGCTTGCCGCTGCCGTGGACAGCGATGGTCACGCTTTGGTGCCTGAGGTATGCATCTATTTTGACAATTACCTTTACCGAGGCAACCGTACTACGAAATACAAAGCGGAAAACTTCGAGGCATTCCGCTCCGCCAATTATCCTGTACTTGCAGAGGCGGGTATTCATATCAGATATTACCGTGAATATGTTCACTACCCTGAAAAATGGGGTAATGGCATACAACTCTATACTGAAATGGACACCAATGTTGCAATTCTCAAGATATTTCCGGGTATCACACCGGCTTATGTAGAGGCAGTACTTGGCACAAAGGGACTCAGGGCGGTAGTACTTGAGAGTTTCGGCAGTGGCAATGCTCCCTCTATGGAGTGGTTCGGACGCATGTTGTCTAAAAGTGTAGCCAACGGAATTATTATTGTCAATGTTACCCAGTGTCATGCCGGTAGTGTAGATATGTCGGCTTATGCCAACGGAGCATTTCTTATGGAGTGTGGCCTTATAAGTGGATATGACATGACCACTGAGGCGGCAGTGACCAAACTATTCCATCTGATGGGTAGATTTTCAGATAATGAGGAGGTCAAATTGCATATGAAAAGAGCATTAAAAGGAGAATTTTCAAATAAATGAATCGTTATTAAAAAAAAATAACTAAATTGCGCGATATTTTATTGAGAGAAGATTATAACTATTTAATACATCGTTTAATAATTAATTAAAACAAAACTTATGAAAAAATTTTTCATGTTTTTAGCAGTTCTCGGCCTAATGACCGTATCTGCACAGTTCCAGGTGGCTTATGCACAGGAAGAAGAGACTCCTGAAGTTACTACAGAAGATGTTCAAACAGCTCCCGCAGTTGAGGAGGAGGAAATCGACGACCCTTTTGCTGCAGCTTCGACTGACCAGCCCATGCACCAGGCTCTCAAACAGAAATTCATTGAAGGTGGTCCTGGTTTTATGGCAACAATATTGTTGTGTCTTATCTTTGGTCTCGCTATCGCTATTGAAAGGATTATCACATTGAGCCTTGCACAGACTGACACCAAAAAACTTATTGCCAATGTAGACAAAGCTCTCAAGGAAGGTGGCATTGAAAAAGCAAAAGACGTATGCCGCGATACCCGTGGTCCCGTTGCCAGCATTTTCTATCAGGGTCTCCTTCGCGCTGACCAGGGTCTTGAGACAGTTGAAAAAACTGTTGCTTCTTACGGTTCAGTACAGATGGGTCAGCTCGAAAGCGGTCTTTCATGGATTACCCTCTTCATCGCTATCGCACCGATGTTGGGTTTCCTCGGTACAGTTGTTGGTCTTGTTCTGGCCTTTGACGCAATTGAGATTGCAGGTGACATTTCTCCGGCACTCGTAGCACACGGTATGAAGGTTGCTTTGATTACAACTATCGGTGGTCTGATCGTTGCCATTATCCTTCAATTGTTCTACAACTATTTGATTGCAAAGGTAGAATCCATCGTAGTTCAGATGGAAGATGCCTCCATTTCTTTGATTGACCTCCTGGTTAAATATGAGAAATAGTCCATAATCGGACCAATCAATAGTGTAAACAGTATTAACAACGATTTAATCATTCAATTATGAACTTTACAAAATACACAAAGTATATCCAGTACTTGCTGTTTGCCATATCGATTGTGTTGGTTGTTATATTCTATTTGACCCAGACCGCGTCAATGGATGATAAGATACTCGACGTCAATCTGATATGGGCATACGTGCTTGTAGCTATCGCAGCAGTTCTTGCAGTAAGTTTTCCTCTTGTAAAGGCTTTCAAAACCAAGAAGACTTTTCTTACTCTCCTCGCTCTGGTAGTAGGTGTAGTAGTGCTGGTTGGAGTTTGCTACCTGCTTGCTCCCGGCACTCCTATTGACCTGAATTTTGAGGTTCCTGAACGTACCTTCAAATTAACCGATACAGCATTGTTTGTTACTTACGCCCTTTTTGGGGCTTCTATTATTGCAGTTCTTTGGAGCGCTATTCGTAATTCAATTAAAAAGTAATCAATATGGCAGCACCCAGAAAGACACCCGAAATTAATGGCGGTTCTATGGCGGACATCTCCTTCTTGATGTTGATATTCTTCTTGGTGGTGAGTACTATGGATAAAGAGGAAGGTCTTGTAAGACGTCTTCCCGTTATGCCTCCGGAAAATATGGAAGTGGAGGACATGAAGGTCAATCGGCGTAACATCATTCAGGTGAAGGTCAACGCTCAGGACAGACTCTTCGCTGGAAATGAGATTATCGATATTGCTCAACTCAAGAACAAGATCAAGGAGTTTATGACCAATCCCAACAATGACCCAAACCTTCCTGATAAGGAGGTGTTGTTCATAGAAGGCTTTGGTGACTGCCTCGTATCCAAAGGTGTGATTTCTCTGCAGAATGACCGTGGCACCAGCTACTCCAAGTACATCGAAGTACAAAATGAGCTGATCCGTGCTGTGAATGAGCTCCGTGATGAATGGTCTATGGCCAACTATGGCAGGAGATACTCCAGACTAAGTGAGGAGCAGCAGAATATTGTACGTAAAGCCGTTCCGCAGAGTATCTCAGAGGCAGAGCCAAAGGATGTAACCAAGAGAAGACGTTAAGGAGGAATTATTATGTCAAAATTTGTAGATAAAGGTAAAAAAGAGACTCCCGGTATCAATACCGCCTCTCTCCCTGATTTAGTGTTCATTGTTTTGATGTTCTTCATGGTATCCGTTAGTATGCGTCAGACAGACCGCAAAGTGATGCTATCCCTTCCAGCAGCTTCAGAAGCCGCTAAACTGGAAAGGAAAGACCTTGCATCCTACATTTACATCGGTACCCCGACTCTTCAATATCAGAGACTCTATGGTACAGAGTCACAGATCCAGCTCAATGATGCTTTCCGCAGCATTGAGGATATTCGTGACTTCATAGCATCAGAACGTGAATCTTTAAGTGAGGCAGAACGTCCGTACATGACAGTATCTATAAAAGCTGACGAAAATACCCGTATGGGTATTATAACAGACGTAAAGCAGGAGCTTCGTCGTTGTTCAGCTCTCAGAATAATGTATGGCGCGCGTAAAGTCAGCGCTATCAGCTCTTACTAAGAATTACCGATTTTTCAAGCAAAGGGTGGCCAAATGTCACCCTTTCTTGTATAAAGCAAAAAGTAATATCAACTAATGAAAAAATTTTTGGTTTTTGCCCTCACTTTACTCATCGCTACATCCTGTAGCGAGAAAAAAGCTAAATATGTATTCTATTTTATAGGAGACGGAATGGGATTCTCCCATGTCGCCGTCACTGAGGCATTTAAGGCTGTTGAAAAGGGAGAAATAGGAAGCGAACCTCTTACATTCACACAGTTCCCTATACTTGGTATGGCCACTACTTACTCCACCAACCATTTCATAACCTGCTCATCGGCCGCAGGCACGGCTCTTGCCACCGGAACCAAAACACGCAATGGTATGCTTGGCGTTACTCCGGACACTACAAGCCTTACAGCAATCTCATACAAATTCCACGATGCCGGACGTAAGGTGGGAATTATAAGTTCGGTAACCATAGATCACGCTACTCCCGGAGCATTCTACGCTCATAATCCATCAAGAAGCGACTATTATGCAATAGCAAAGGAGTTACCCGAGACGGGATTTGAGTTTTTCGGAGGCGGTGGTTTTGCCACGCCGTTCGGTAAAGAGAATTCTGAGCGTCCTATTTATGAGATCGCAGCTGAAAAGGGCTACACTGTTTCTTATGGT
This sequence comes from Bacteroidales bacterium, assembly GCA_012511975.1. Classification (GTDB taxonomy): domain Bacteria; phylum Bacteroidota; class Bacteroidia; order Bacteroidales; family UBA932; genus Cacconaster. Next base: position 10,974 of record JAAZEZ010000060.1, read on the forward strand.
ATAGAGGATTATCTCGCCCTGAAAGATAGTGCAGACAAAATAATAATGCTCCAGGAAAAGGGCAAGGAGGAGAATATCCTCCCCTATTTGAAAGATGTTGGGGAAAATGATATAACACTTGCTCAAGTGGTTGATGCCGCTGTAAAATTCCTTGATAACGAAAAGGGGTTCTTCATTATGGCTGAAGGTGGCACAATAGATTGGGCTGCTCATTCAAACGACCTTGCCAACACCATTTTCGAAACTCTCGATTTTGATGCTGCAATTGAGGTGGCATATAAGTTTTACCAGTTGCACCCTGATGAAACCCTTATTGTGGTGACAGCAGATCATGAGACCGGTGGAATTGCGCTTGGTAAGACTACAGGTTACAACTTTGATCTTACAATCGTGAAAGAAATTTTCGATGACATCAAAAAGGGAGATAATAACGCCGAGATTGAGACCGGAGAGAGTCCGGATGTCTTCAGCTATATGTCTGAAAAAGAGATAATCTCTTACGTGTCAGATAAAGCCAATATAGGCTGGACCACCATGTCACATACCGGTGGTGCCGTACCTGTATTTGCAATCGGAGCCGGAAGTTCACTTTTCAGCGGAAGAATGGACAATACCGATATTCCAAAGAGAATTTGCCAGGCGGCAGGCATTGAATTCTGATTTTATACTTTTGGTAGTTTCTCCTTGATTGTATAACTTTGTAATTTTGATTATCGATAAAATAATGAAAAGAACTAAAGTTATTAAATTGCTTCAACAGGGACCTGGTGGTGAAGTATTTGTTAAGGGCTGGGTCAGGACAAAACGAGGCAACAAAAACGTGACATTCATAGCTCTCAACGACGGGTCTACCATTAACAATATACAGATTGTCTGTGATACTGCATCTTTTGACGAAACTTTGCTCAAGCAGATCACAACGGGTGCCTGCATAGCCGTAAAGGGAGAACTTGTGGCATCGTTGGGAAGTGGACAATCTGTCGAAATCCAGGCACGCGAGATTGAAGTATTAGGCACTGCTGATCCTGATATATACCCTCTTCAAAAAAAGGGACATAGCATGGAATTCCTCCGTGAGATAGCTCACCTTCGTCCCCGCACAAATACTTTCGGTGCTGTGTTTAGAATCCGTCATGCAATGGCATTTGCAATCCACAAATTCTTCAATGACAAAGGGTTTGTCTATCTTCATACCCCAATTATAACAAGTTCCGACTGCGAAGGCGCAGGTGAAATGTTCCATGTTACTACGCTGAATCTGGAAAATGTTCCCAAAAATGAAGATGGAACTGTAAACTTTGATGAAGACTTTTTCGGTCGACAGACCTCACTGACCGTAAGTGGCCAACTTGAAGGCGAGCTTGGTGCTATGGCTTTGGGAGATATTTATACCTTCGGGCCTACTTTTCGCGCAGAGAACTCCAATACTCCCCGCCACCTGGCCGAGTTCTGGATGATTGAGCCTGAAATGGCATTCTACGAGATAGAAGACAATATGGATCTGGCTGAAGAGTTTATCAAATATCTTGTACAATATGCTCTTGACAATTGTAAGGATGACCTCAACTTCCTCAACAATATGATTGACAAGGAGCTCATTTCCCGCCTCGAAAGTGTTGTTAATACGGAGTTTGTAAGACTTTCCTATACTGAAGGTATAGAAATTCTGGAAAAATCAGGAGTGAACTTTGAGTTCCCTGTCTCCTGGGGAATTGACCTCCAGAGCGAGCACGAGAGATATCTTGTAGAGAAACACTTCAAGAAACCCGTTATCCTTACTAACTATCCCAAGGAGATCAAAGCTTTTTATATGAAGTTGAATGATGACGGCAAAACAGTTAGAGCAATGGATGTGCTCTTTCCCAAGATAGGCGAAATTATCGGAGGTTCTCAGAGGGAAGAGTCTCTGGAGAAGCTCGGGCAAAGAATAGCAGAACTTGATATGGATTACTCCAACCTCTGGTGGTACATTGACACCCGCCGGTTCGGAACTGCACCTCACAGCGGATTTGGGCTCGGATTTGAAAGACTTCTGCTCTTTGTTACAGGAATGGCTAACATCAGAGATGTTATTCCCTTCCCCAGAACGCCAAAGAGCGCTGAATTTTAATAAAACCGGATCACCATTATGCTTATCATCGGTATCGCCGGAGGCACCGGCTCAGGCAAGACCACAGTGGTTAAAAAACTCTCGGAGCGGCTTCACAACAAAGTGGTTGTAATCCCCCAGGACTCCTATTATAAAGACCAAAGCCACCTCCCTATGGAGGTGCGCCAGGAGCTCAATTTCGACCATCCGGACGCTATCGATTTTAAACTGCTCGTGCAGCAACTCAAAGAGCTCAAAGAGGGGAAGATCATTGAGCAGCCTGTCTATTCCTACATTACCTGCTCCAGATCAACTACTGAAACCGTGAAGGTGAGCCCTGCACCTGTAATCATAGTTGAGGGCATCCTAATCTTCACCTGCAAAGAGCTTAGGGAGCTGATGGACATAATGGTCTATGTTGACGCAGATGATGACGACCGTCTGATTCGTGTCATTTCAAGAGATATTATGGAGAGAGGTAAGAGTGTAGAAAAGGTGATGGAACGCTACCAAAAGACAGTCAAGCCAATGCACCTGCAATTTATAGCTCCTAGTAAGCGATACGCTGATATCATTCTACCGCAGGGCGGACACAACAAGGTAGCCATTAATATGCTCATTGCAACAATCGGGCAAGCACTTGAAAATAACGACTAATGGGGAGTGAGCACAATAAACAGAACACAGGAAAGAGAGTCGGGTTGTATCTGACCCTCATTTTTCACCTTGTGGTGCTTATTGTGATGTTACTGGTCTCCATCAATTCAATGGTGGCTCCCGAGGCTTCATTTGTTCTGGATTTTACCAAACAGGAACAAATTGAACAGGAACAAAAGATAATTGCTTTAAAGGAGGATATAAGCCGCAAATTGGACAACCTTATCGCTATTCCCAGAGGGCAGATTCGTAATATTGCCGTGGATGTAGGATCCCAACTCAAGGATGACCGTCATTCCAATCCCGACCGGGTTTATGAAGAGGCACGCGAACTGCAGCGCAAGCTGGACGCATCCAAGGAAGATGCCCTGAAGGAGAAATCGGCCGCCACAATTGACCTCGACCCTAAGCCGGAAAACGAAAAGAAACAAAAGGAGGAAGTTCCTGTCTATAAAGGTCCTTCCGTCATCTCCTATCTACTTGAGGGGCGCAAGGCACAATATCTGCCTGTCCCTGCCTATAAAGGTTATGGCTCAGGAGATATTTTCGTTGAGATCGTTGTCAATCCAAGAGGACGAGTAATTGATGCTCGTGTTTTGGAGACCATTTCGAGTCCGGATAAATCACTTCATGACTTTGCGATAGATGCCGCAAAACGTTCCCGATTCACAGCCTCAGAAAGTTTCGGAGCCCGCCATATCGGCGAAATCCACTACCGCTTCATCGGTCAGAACTAATCTTCAAGTGCTCTTTGGGCAACATTGTCATTCTTCAGATAAATCGGATAGAATGCATCATCATCCATCGGAGTATATCTGCCGATAACCGCTTTAACCTGTGTCATTATTATTTCTCCTGAAGTATTCCAATCAGAGTACGAAGGAATGACACCATTAGCCGTTGTATAATCGATAAATTCTTTCTTTAGATTATGCTCCGCAAAAAAAGCATAGAGAGCATCCATATCCTTAATACCTCTCATACGAGCCCGGTGCTTGTCGCTGAATTTATTGGCAAACTTGACAACCAGACTCTGTCGATTGCACTTTATCAGATAATCGGAGATTCCAACTGTATCAAGAGGCACAAAAACATCTGGAATTATACCTCCACCACCATACACTACCCTTCCCCCCGGAGTGACATATTTGAGCGAATCATTAACCTTAATGCTGTCAGCATTCATCATTTCTCCGTGTTCATATCGCTCTAAGATATCCATCTCATATTTATCGGAATAGGGTTTCTGGATGCATCTGCCCGTAGGGGTATAAAAACGGGCTACAGTCAAGCGTATGCCCGATCCGTCAGAGAAATAAACCGGCTCTTGTACAAGACCCTTTCCAAATGAGCGCAAACCATAAATCAATGCTCTGTCATTGTCCTGCATCGCACCCGCGAAAATTTCGCTGGAAGAGGCTGAGGCCTCATTGATGAGAACAGCCAGTTCGATATCTTTACAACTACCTTTGCCATCAGCAACAAAATCCTGGCGTGGACGGTTTTTACCCTCCATATAGACCACAAGATCACCCTTTTCTAGAAATTCGTTGGAGAGCATCATTGCCTGATCAAGATATCCACCCGTATTGTCCCTCAAATCTAATATAAGCCGTTTCATTCCCTTTTCACGAAGAGTAAGCGTTGCCTGAAGGAATTCAAAATAACTTGTCTTGGAAAATTTGGCGAGCTTTATATACCCGGTGGTATCATTTATCATAAATGCCACATCCACACTTTTAACAGGAATCATACCCCTGACAATAGTGAATGGTATCAACTTCTCTTCACCATTCCTTTTTAGCTCCAGTCTGACCTTTGTGCCCCTCGGTCCTCTCATCATCGACACCATCGAATCCTGATGCATACTGACTCCGGCAACATTCCTGTCATCAATTTTTATAATACGATCACCACTGAGCAGTCCCGCCTTCTCAGAAGGACCACCGGCAATGACATTGGTAACTATCGCCGTATCGTTGGGGACATTGAACTGAATGCCGATACCATCAAATCCCCCTTGGAGTGCTTCATCGGCCTTTTCCAAATCTACAGGAGGCAGATAGACCGAGTGGGGATCAAGCTCTGCCATAACTGCAGGAAGGAGCTTTTCCGTCACAGCCATGTGGTCGATATCGTCTACATAATCCTTATCCACACTATTAAGCACAAGCATCAATTTAGCCCAGTCATGCTTTGTGGACTCGAGATCTATCACATTCTTTTTAGGAAGTCTCTGAATCAGTAGAACCAACATTAAAACGATAATAACCCATACCGATATCCTCAGTATTTTCATAGTTCTGTCATTGCTCATGCTAAACTGAATTTACAATTGTTGAACCTCTATACCGGCCCTGCGGAGCAGGTCGATACCATCAGTAATACGGTAATCTTCATGATAGACAACTCTCTTAATACCCGCCTGTATTATGAGTTTAGAGCATTCCAGGCAAGGAGAGGCAGTCACATAGAGTGTAGAACCTTCACTACTGTTCCCGCTCTTAGCTACCTTGGTTATGGCATTTGCCTCAGCGTGAAGAACATATGGTTTGGTAGCACCGGTTTCATCTTCACATACATTTTCAAACCCAGACGGAGTACCATTGTATCCATCTGATATTATCATCCTGTCTTTGACAATCAGTGCTCCCACCTGCTTGCGCTTACAATAGGAGTTTTTGGCCCAAACCTGTGCCATCTCGAGATAGCTTAAATCAAATTTATTTTGTTTATTATTATCCATTTCGTTTCTCAATCAATTTCTTTCAGCAGGTGAGCTGCTTCTCTGGTAGATGAAGCGCTTAATACTGCGTTTGGGTGTTTTTTCAAACTCTTCAGGCACGATTTCCACGCCGGCCAGTTTGCAATAGTTGGGAAGCTCGATATTGGCAATCTGGATGCCTTCCTGGAGTTTTTCCAAAAGTTGCTCTTCCGAAAGTCCCTCTTCGTCTGCCTGATCAAAATCAGGATAAATAAGTGCGATCAGCAAGGATTTATCTTCAACCACAAGCGATTCCACAACATAAGGCAGGTTGTTGAGGATGCTCTCTATCTCCTCGGGATATATATTCTGTCCTGAAGGGCCAAGAATCATGGTTTTGCTACGCCCTTTAAGGAAGAGATACCCATCCGAGTCCATTACACCCATATCGCCGGTTCTTAACCAGCCGTTGGAGAGAACTTCTTCTGTAGCCTCTTTGTTTTTGTAATATCCGAGGAATACATTGTCACCCCTTACGTAGATTTCTCCGGGAATATTCTTAGGATCTTTAGAATCAATCTTTATTTCCATCCGGGGAGCAGCTTTTCCGCAAGAGTAAAGTTTAGTCTTGTCCCAAGGCGCGTATGCGATGATAGGAGCGCACTCAGTAATACCATAACCCACGGTGAAAGGGAAGTTAATTCTTCTGAAGAATGCCTCGGCTTCACGGTTCAGGGCTGCACCTCCGATTATTACCTCTTTAAACTTGCCTCCGAAAGCCGACACTATACTGTTAAGTATCTTTTTCTGGATCATCTGGTCTATCACGGGAAGATTAAGCAGGAGTTTAATCCTGTTCTTGCTGATGATAGGAGCGAGCATCCTCTTGTAAATTTTCTCAATAATCAGTGGAACTGCTATAATTATATCCGGTTTGATAGTAGCCATAGCATCGAGAATGATATGAGGGCTAGGCAGTTTAGTAAGGAAGTGCGTATGTCCTCCCACAGACATTATAATCAAAAACTCGAACATCATCCCATACATATGTGCGGTGGGCAGCATAGAGACAAGATTGGAGGTATTGTTAAGTTGCGGATGCACAGCCTTTGCAAAGAGGAGATTTGAATAAAGAGATCTGTAAGGAAGCATTACTCCCTTAGAGAATCCCGTAGTACCCGATGTATAATTGATCATCGCAAGTTCGTTGGGGGAATCTTCATAATACTTGACATTGGCCGGAGTGAAGCTATTGGGATATTTCTTGCCGAACATCTCATTAAGATGTTCCCTGGCATAAGTATATTTCTCATCTACCGCATATACAACAGTGATGTCAGTCATTAATAATATTGCCTCCACCTCAGGCATTTCTGCACGGTTGAGGTTCTCCCAGATTGAATCTCCGACAATAAGAATTTTTGAGTCTGAGTGGTTGACCAGATTATGTACGTTCGCCGGTTTAAACTCGTGAAGAAGTGGCACAGGTACAGCTCCATAAGTGAGTGCAGCAAGAAAAGCCACTCCCCAGTTAGACTGATTGCGGCCACAAATTGCAATTTTATCACCTTTTACGACATCGCAACTCTCGAAGAAGATATGCAGTTTTGCAATTCTTCGTGCCACATCGCGATAATTTAGAGTGAGCCCTTTGTAGTCAGAGAGTGCAGGGCAATCCCAGTTCTTTTTAAAACTCTCTTCGAACAGTTTGTTTATAGATTTTTTCATCTTTATAATTATGTAAAGGACTGCAGCTCGCAAAGGTGCGAGTAAAGACCATGGTTACTAATTAGTGTATCGTGATCACCGCGCTCTACTATGACGCCATGTTGTAGCACGATGATTTCATCTGCATGGCGAATCGTGGAGAGGCGGTGCGCAATTACCAATGAAGTGCGGTGTTTCATAAGATTTGAGAGCGCATCCTGTACCAGTCTCTCGCTTTCAGTATCTAGAGCAGAGGTGGCCTCATCAAGGATGAGGATCGGAGGGTTTTTTAGTACAGCCCTTGCTATTGCTATCCTCTGCCTCTGACCTCCGGAGAGTTTGGCTCCCCTATCTCCGATATTTGTTTGATAGCCCTGTTCCGTCTGCAGGATAAACTCGTGTGCATTTGCAATTTTAGCTGCATTTTCTATCTGCTCCTGCGAAACATTGTCCATACCAAAAGATATATTGTTAGCTATGGAGTCATTGAAGAGAATGGGCTCCTGGGTAACTATACCCATTTGTGATATAAGATCTACTATTTTATACCTTCGGATATCCACCCCGTCGAGTTCAATTGAGCCACCGGTTACATCCCAAAACCTGGGTAACAAGTCCGCCATTGTGGATTTCCCCGCACCGGAAGGTCCTACGACTGCCACCATATTACCTTTAGGGATTGTAAAGGATATATCCTTAAGTACCGGTTCGTCTGTATAGCGGAAGGAGACATTTTTAAACTCTATGGAATGCTCAAATGAGGTAAGCGGCAATAGATTGGGGTCTTCTTTGATATCGGAAGGGGCATCCAGAATATCAAAAATTCTCTGTCCGGAGACAAGTCCTTTCTGAACCGCAGCAAAGGAGTTGGCCATCGCTTTTGCAGGCTCCAGTACATTCCTGTAAAATCCAATATAGACTATAAAGTGGGGCCATGTCATACCCATATTGCCGTTAAAATTGAGCCATCCGCCGTAGAATAAGACTAATGCAGCTATGGAAATGCCGAAAAATTCAGAAGTAGGTGAGGCCAGTTCCTGTCTGTTAGAGACCTGTCTGGTTATTTTACGGTGACGCTCATTGTAGCGTTCAAAACGATTCTCTACATATTTCTGAGCATTGAAGGCTTTGATTATTCGCGATCCGGAGATAGCCTCCTCATACTGACTGAGAATCTGGCCCATCAGCGACTGTGTCTCTACTGAACCCCTGCGAAGTTTGCGGGTTAAGCGTGTAACCATCAGTGCGGATATCGGCAAAGCTATAAGCGAAACAGCGGTCAAACGCGGTGACATATAAAAAAGCATTGCTAGAAATCCAACTACGAGCAGCGGCTCTCTAAACATCACGTGAAAACTGCTGGCAACGCTATTTTGCACCTCATTGACATCATTGGAGATACTCGAGAGAATATCTCCTTTTTTTCTATTGTTGAAATATCCTATATCGAGCGAAGCAATTTTGCTATAAAGATCCCTCCTAATATTCTTCATAAGATTGGTCTTCATACTTACCAGAATTCTCTGAGAAAGATATCTGCACACATCAGAGAAGAAACAGGCAACAATCAGGGAAAGCGACACAAACAGCAAAGCCCTGATCACTCCACCTGAGGCGGCTATCGAGGAGAGAAAATATGAAAAGAGATCGTTTACATACTGGATAGTAAATGAGAACTCTGGCTTGCTCACTGCTTGTGGAATCGTATCGGATTCAAATAGCACAGTCAGAAAGGGACCGAGAAGAGCATAATTGGCAATACCGAATATTACGGAGAAGATCGATAAGGCCAGGTAACCGGGCCAGTATCTTCCCCAGGGCTTAGCATATGCCAGTATTCTCTTGTATGTATCCATCTACAATAGACACCAAAATAGTATTATCTTACAAAGGTAAGAAAAAAAAGTTAGGAGTTCCGAGTTCTGCGTTTCAAGTAGACAGAACTCAAATAACCCGAGCCTAAAAGTACAAAAAATTTCCAGACTCAGGTTATTTAAAGCGTATTCAGACAAATAAACCCCACAACCCGTAACTTGCAACTCGCAACCCGTACCCCACAGCCCGCAACTAAAAAGGCGACCGTGGTCGCCTTTTTATTATTCTTCTTCCGGAACTACACGAATAAGCTCAACTTTGAATTTCAAAGTCTCATTGGGGCCGATATTTGCACCGGCACCACGCTCCCCATATGCTAGATCTGCAGGGATCCAGAGAGTGATCTCACCACCTTCATCTATAAGCTGAAGGCCCTCTGTCCAACCCTGGATAACATTCTGAAGATTGAAAGTCGCAGTATTGCCTCTTTCGTATGAAGAATCGAATACGGTTCCGTCAATGAGGGTACCTTCATAGTTACACTCAACAGTGCTCTCTGCTGTAGGGAATACCCCGTTGCCCTCTCTCTCAATCTTGTACTGTAGACCTGATTCTGTGGTTACCACACCTTCATTTTTGGCATTATTCTCAAGGAATTCCTTGCCCTTTGCGAGAGTTTCTTCTCCTATGAGCGTCATACGATCCTCCATAAATTTGTTGATCACTGTGGAAAATTCACTACCAATGCGGTTTGCCTCCTGTGGATCTATCTTACCCATTGCAAATATATCCTTCATACCGGCA
>JAAZEZ010000061.1 GCA_012511975.1 Bacteroidales bacterium
GCTTACAGGGCTTAACTATGTCAAATTCCGCAACTTGTTTTTAATTATAACATTTTTGTTAAAATTTTACCATATAACACTCTATTTCACTATTTTTGCTGCAAAAAATAAGCCATATTTCTCTTAAAACACTGTTTAATGAAGTTATGATTAATTATTTCAATGAGGATCTAAAATTTAATTTAAAAAACAAGAGAATTATCTCCAGATGGTTGAGAAACATAGTTTCTAAAAGAGGACTTTCCATAGGGCAGCTCAATTATATATTCTGCAGTGATTCCTATTTACTAGATATAAATAAGAGGTTTCTCGGACATGATTATTATACTGATGTTATTACTTTTGATTATTCCTCAGACTTTGAACTGCAGTATGGGGTTAACTCTGTTAGTGGTGACATATATATAAGTATAGACACAGTCAGATGTAATGCCGAGATCTATAAAGAGTTTTTTGAAAATGAACTTCATCGGGTTATGATACATGGACTTCTTCATCTCTTAGGTTTTGATGATATGACTCAGGAACCTCAAAACGAAATGCGAGCTCAGGAAGATAAAGCTCTTTGTTGCTTATCTTCCTTGTTATCAGATATTTAAATGAAAATACCACTATATGACATAATAGTAATAGGTGCAGGGCATGCAGGATGTGAAGCTGCAGTGGCAGCAGCACGAATGGGCTCTAAAGTTTTGCTCATAACAATGGATTTGAACAAAACTGCCCAGATGTCTTGTAATCCCGCCATAGGCGGAATTGCAAAAGGACAGATCGTATGTGAAATTGACGCTCTCGGCGGATACTCTGCAATTGTTACCGATGCTTCAACAATACAATTTAGAATGCTAAACCTTTCTAAAGGTCCGGCTATGTGGAGTCCCCGCGCTCAATGCGATAAACTCCATTTTTCCATAAACTGGCGCTACATCCTTGAAAATACCTCTAATCTAGACCTTTGGCATGATATGGTGACCTCTTTAACCTTCCGAGAATCCAATATTTGTGGTGTTCACGTCTCTATGGGTGCAAAATTTCATTGTAAAAGTGTTATTTTAACCGCAGGTACATTTCTTAACGGCAGGCTTTATATCGGCAATGAGATGGTTGATGGTGGAAGGATGGGTGAGTCACCTTCACTGGGTCTTACCGAGCAACTCTCCCGATTGGGATGTACTACGGCAAGAATGAAGACAGGTACTCCACCAAGAATTGATGCAAGGTCTTTGGATCTCTCTAAAGTGGTTATGCAGGAATTAGATCCCAACCCTTCTAAGTTTTCATATCTTCCTTTTAAGACAAGTATCCAAAGAGGCAAACCGCAGAAGCCTTGTTACATTGTACATACAAATGAGAATGTTCACGACATTCTCAGGACTGGTTTTGATGAGTCTCCGCTATTTCAGGGAAAGATCACAGGCATAGGACCTCGTTATTGTCCTTCTATTGAAGATAAACTACGTACTTTTGCCGGTAAGGATTCACATCAATTGTTTCTAGAGCCGGAAGGATGGAATACTCATGAATATTATTTGCAAGGATTTGCTTCATCACTTCCCTTACGGGTACAGATGGATGCTTTACAAGAGATTGAGGGACTTCGCGGAGTCAAGATATTTACACCTGCATATGCTGTAGAGTATGACTTTTTCGATCCTACTGAACTAAAGCCTACGCTTGAGTCCAGAATCTTACCAAACCTTTATTTTGCCGGACAAGTAAATGGCACAACCGGTTACGAGGAGGCAGCAGCCCAAGGATTAATCGCTGGTATCAACGCTCATCTCAAACTTAACGGAAAGGAGCCTTTTATTCTGAAACGAGATGAGGCATATATAGGTGTTCTGATAGATGATCTAATAACTAAAGGAGTCGATGAACCTTACAGGATGTTCACTTCTCGTGCTGAGTATCGTATTCTTTTACGACAAGACAATGCCGATAGTCGACTTACGGAGATGGGGTACGAGCTTGGTCTCGTAGACCAATTCAGGTATGAATATACCAAACTTAAACATGATACCATCTCTGCTTACATAGATTTATCTAACAGTACTTCTTTGAGGCCGGAAGACATCAATGATTATCTTAGGGCTATTAATAGTGCTGAAATCACCACAAGGAAGAAGATCTCAAACCTTTTGTCTCGTCCAGATACTTCAATAAAGCCCCTTCTTAAAAATGTTCCACGTGGAACATTTCTTGAGACAGGTCTTACTGAAGGATTAGAAGCCTTATCATCAATAGAAACTGAGCAAATCCAAAACCTATTAGATTTGCCTTGGGGTAAAACGGCCGGCAAAGAGGAAATAGATTCCAAATATGTGCATGAAGAGATACTCCAGTCAGCAGAAATTAGTATTAAATATAAAGGCTATATTGAACGCGAAAAAGCTATTGCTGATAAATTAAGACGTTTGGAAAATCTCAGAATTCCAGATGATTTTGACTTTTCAAAAGTCACTTCTCTTTCAATGGAGTGTCGAATTAAACTCAATAGGTATCGCCCACGCACAATCGCTCAAGCTGCACGTATCTCAGGAGTTTCTCCTGCAGATATACAGGTTCTCTTGATTTATTTTGGTAGATAAATCCCTTATGTTGTGATATTTTTTCTATTCACTCTGATATGAGCGATTGATCTACGCAGACATCCAAGTTTCCTTACTCTCTTTACCCAGACGATTCTATATCCTCACCTTTTCGTCCCCTACAATTCTATTTAATTTAAGGCAAAATGCATAGTGTGACTTATTGTTTCTTCTGTAGAATAAGAGTTATGGCATCAATCCAGACTCTTATTAATGGTGGATGTAAAAAAACCGCAAACGTTCCACGTGGAACATTTGCGGTATCTGTTTACTATCTTATTCAAAGAGGAAACGAAAATGTAGAGTGCGTGGATTCTATTGAGAAGTTATCATTGAGTGATGTTAGCAATAAATAGGGATAGCGGGTGTCGTACTGAAATGGGGAACGAGGGTTAAAAGTAGCTTCCTCAATAATGTAGTCAAGTAAATAATGATTCCACTGAAAATAGTCCGACATCAATCTTTCATCTCTTGTTAAAAATAAATTTGCCCCATCAAAATGAGAAATGAATGCTCTGTTTTCAAATAATGGTAGTGAGTCGGCATTTCTGTAAATCGGAGTATTAAATCCGATTTTTTCGTAAAATGAGACAATATTAGCATTCGAAGGATGCACCATCATAAATTTCCAGCCCTGCCTTTTAGCATTGTTTCTAATGTAGGCAATAAGTGATTTGGCATAACCGCGGTTACGGTATGCGGGCAATGTAGCAAGGCCGCAAATATATACACCTGCGTGAGAGTCCCTATGTCCTCTGGTGCGTGAGCTGGAGATGTATGATATACTCATAGTTTGCACCACCGAGACAGCTTTACCGTCCCGTTCGTAAACAAGAGTGTGTCTAGGGGTGCATTTTTTTAGGAAGAAATCGATATATTTTTCGCTCGTATCAAAGCATTTCCTGTAGATCTTGCGTATATCCGATATGTCCTGTTTTGTGGCTGAGCGAATCATAGCTAATTTAAGTCTCTTCTTAAGTCTAATTATCCTCTGGTTTTTCGGTTTTGAATATATCGTTGATAAGATTTGCGTATTTTTTATGGATGTTACGGCGTTTAAGCTTGAGAGTTTGAGATAGCATGTCGTTGTCGGTGCTCCAATCATCAAGCACAATCTTTCCGCGCTTAACAACTTCGTGGATTGCCAGAGTCTTGTTTACCTTCTCCACCTCATCATGGATAAGCTTGCTAATCTCCTCAGAAGCAATGAGTTCCTGATCGGTCTTATATTGGATTTTACGCCTTTGAGCAAACTCTTTAATCTTTGGTAATGAGGGGATTATGATTGCAGAGGCGAATTTCTGGTTTTCCCCGATTACTATACAGTTCTCTATGTAAGGTGACTCCTTTAGGCGTGTTTCTATTACCTGAGGAGCTACATATTTGCCCGATGATAGTTTGAAGATTTCCTTCTTGCGGTCAGTGACTTTAAGATACTGTCCATCAACAAGATATCCGATATCTCCCGTATGCAGCCATCCCTCAGAATCTATTATCTCGGCCGTAGATTCGGGATCCTTGTAATAGCCGAGCATAACATGAGGTCCTCTGGTTAAGATTTCGCCGTCTTCAGCGAATGAAAGTTCCGTACCTCCAAGCGCTTTTCCTACGGTACCAATGACATTTATGCCGTCAGCGGGGCTGTTTACTGCAATCACAGGGGAGGTTTCGGTCATGCCGTAACCTTCATAGATATGGAGTTTAGCTGCGTTAAAAGTACGCACAATCTTGGCTTGAATGGAGGAGCCGCCAGATACCACAATCATCTCCTTGCCTCCAAGGGCAGCTCTCCACTTGCTATAAACAAGTTTATCATAGAAGTTACGTTTTGCGAGGTAGCGCTTACTTTTGTTGTAATTATCAAAGTTGTTGGCAAAGTTCCATGCAAGTTTGTAGATGATTCTTTTAATGCCTTTAAGCTTCTTGCCTGCAGCCTCAAACTTACTGTACATTATCTCCAGCACGCGCGGAACAGCACAGAATCCATCTGCTTGGCTATCTGCGAGGTCTGTGGCAACAGTACTGAGAGACTCTGCGTAATAGATACTGATAGCAAGTTCTTGATACTCATAGTTCATAGTGCGCTCGTATACGTGACAGAGCGGAAGAAAGCTTAACATTTTATGGTTCCAATTCCACACCTGACGCAATGCATGACCATGGGCATTTGATGTAAGGTTGCGATGAGAGAGCATAACACCTTTCGGCAAGCCTGTAGTACCGGAAGTATAGACAATACTACAGCACTCATCGGGTGATATTTCTGCTTTGTTGCGCTCTACAATGGGTGCAAATTGCTCTTTATGTTCACGTCCCAGTGCCTCCAGTTTAGAAATACAGAAAATTTCATCCGAGTCATCCATCATCATCACTTTGAATTCGCGATCGATTTCATCTATGATCGGAGTCACTTTCTTATATAGATTTTTATTACCTACGATGATGATTTTTGCGTCCGAATGATCGAAAATGTGTTTGAAATCTCTTTTACTTAGTGTGCTGTAAACAGGTACGTGGATCATATGAGCGAGGTTGGCGCCCATATCCACGAAATTCCACTCGGGGCGATTGCTGCAAAGGGTTATTATCTTGGTGCCGGCTTTAAAGCCTAGTGCCAAAAGACCGTATGCAACGTTGTGCGAGTGTTCTATATAATCATCAATACTGTACTTTATCCACTGGCCTTGAACTTTGCGTGCCAGTATATCATCTTTTGGGGGGAAAGAGGCTTTCAGATTTGAAAGCAAGTCAAATGTGCGGGTTATAGTCATTTTTTTAAAAAAAGTTACAACTTCAAAGTTAATAAAAAACAGTGATTAATAAAAACAAAAAACAAGGGAGGCCCTCGCCCGGGCCTCCCTCAACACATCACATTTGATTTACAAATCAGATTATTTCTTCATACTGCTTAGCAGAAAGAAGAGTATCAATTTCCGAAGCGACGGAATACTTGATCTTAATCATCCATCCCGCACCATATGGGTCGCTGTTAACAAGCTCCGGAGCATCTTCAAGCTCAGGATTGAACTCTGTGACCTCTCCTGAAAGAGGCATAAGCAAGTCTGCAACTGTTTTTACAGCTTCAACTGCGCCGAATATTTCATCCTTCTCCACAAATTCACCCTCAGTTTGAATATCGACGAAAACAATATCACCAAGCTCGCTCTGTGCGAAATCGGTGATGCCTACAATAGCGATGTCACCCTCAATTCTTACCCATTCGTGATCTTTAGTGTACTTAAGTTCTGCAGGAATGTTCATTACAAAAAAACCGATTAAAAAATTAATACTGATTTCAAAAATGATTGTACAAATATAGCATTAATATTTGAAACCAACAAAAATAACTGAAAATTACAGCAGCTTTAGAGCCTTTTTTATCAATTCCTCAAGAGTAACTGAAGGGTTCTCTTTTAAAAGCTTGTCAAGAGCTTTTTCGACATTGGGTTTAGTGAAGCCCAAGAGCACCAAGGCGGTAGCCGCCTCCTGACGAAGAGCTGAAGATGTGCCCCCGCCGTCAAAGGGAAATCCGGCAGCGGAAGCACCTTTGCTAATCTTGTCCTGGAGTTCAAGAATTACCCTTTGTGCTGTCTTTACGCCGATACCTTTGACGCTCTTGATGCGGTTGACGTCCTGTGTAACAATAGCATTAAAAACTTCGTCAGGCGTCATGCTGGAGAGCATCATACGTGCTGTTCCGGGACCGATTCCACTTACTGAGATCAGATGGCGAAACATTATGCGTTCCTCCTTGTCAAAAAAGCCGAAAAGGAGCTCTTCGTCTTCACGGAGATGCTGGTGAAGGTAGAGTTTTACGCTCTCCTTGCCACCTTTCTGAAGACTAGAGTAGGTAGTGAGCGAAATTAGTATGTGGTAGCCGATGCCACCGGCCTCAATAGTCACATCCGCAGGATTAAGCTCGACGAGCGCTCCCCTGATATAATCGTACATTCTGTTTTTGTTTAATTTTCTCGTAAAATTATGCTTTTTAGGCCAAAAACCAAAGTTTGTTTAGTACTTTTGCAAGTTATGGAGATTATCGAACAGATACGTGAAGAATTTCCGGCATTGCACCAGCAGGTCTGGGGCAAGCCGCTGATATATCTGGACAATGCTGCTACTACACAGAAGCACCGCAAAGTACTCGAGCTGCAGGAGCGCATGAGTTCGCTCACAAACGCTAATATTCATCGTGCTTTACATAAACTTAGCGCAGACGCCACAGATATGTACGAAGCTGGTCGTGAGGCAGTGCGTCTTTTTTTGGGAGCAGAGAGCAGAGAGGAGATAATCTTCACTTCCGGGGCCACAGCCGCCCTCAATCTGATAGCATCTTCGCTCGTTCGCAGCCATATGATACCGGGAGACAAAGTACTGGTCTGTGAGGCAGAACATCACTCCAATATTGTTCCCTGGCAGCTCGCATGTGAGGCCTTTGGTAGATCAGTGGAGGTATTGCCGGTAGAGGAGAATGGCGAGATATCTTTAGAGCGTTTGAGTGAGCTGCTGGAGGCGGACGATCGCATTCGCATCCTTACCGTGAACCACATCTCCAATGTATTGGGAATAATTAATCCGGTAGCTGAAATCGTGCGTCTAGCTCACTCCAAAGGGGTTTTAGTGGTAATCGATGGCGCTCAGGGAGTGGTGCACGACAAGGTTTCGGTTAAGGAGATGGATTGCGATTTCTACGTTTTTTCCGGACATAAAATATATGCACCCACCGGCATAGGAGTGCTCTACGGAAAACGTTCGCTTCTTGAGAGTATGCCGCCTTATATGGGTGGAGGTGATATGGTGGATAGCGTGAGCTTCAGCGGTACTACATATGCACCACTGCCGCTCAAATTTGAGGCCGGTACTCCTAATTTTGTGGCTGCAGCCTGCCTTAAACCTGCCCTGGAATTCGCTACTGCAGTTAGAGATGATGTGCAGGTGCGGGAGTGCGAAAGAAGAATTGTAACCGCGATGGTGGGAGAATTGCAGCAGTTAGAGGGGCTAAGAATATGTGGTTTGCCACAGGATCTTTCTCTAAAAACACCAATTTTCTCCCTGAGTATTGAGGGGGTTCATCCGTCGGATGCTGCACAGATGCTTGATAAGATGGGTATTGCGGTAAGATCCGGATTAATGTGCGCAGAACCTATTGTGAGCCGCTTTTCAGACCAGGGATTGCTGAGGGTTTCTTTCGCCCCGTATAATACTATTTTTGAATGTGAAACGTTTATAAGTAAGTTAAAACTTGTAATAAATATGTTATTATAACAGAGATGTTAAAATGATTGAAATTGACCATATTAGAAATATTAGCGAAATAGAAGAGGAAATTATCTCAGAATTCTCGTTATTTGATGAATGGCTCGACAAATATGAGTATCTGATTGAGCTCGGTAAGGAGCTGGAAAGCATCGATGAGGGTGATAAAACGGACGACAATCTCATAAGGGGCTGTCAGTCGCGTGTCTGGCTCGTTTGCCGAAGTAGCGATGGACGTCTCTGGTTTGGTGCAGACAGTGATGCCGTTATCACAAAAGGTATCATCTCGCTCTTGTTGAAGGTCTATAACGGACAGAAATATGATGACATCATAGCTTCTGATTTTTCATTCATCGAAAGGATAGGACTCAAGGAAAATCTCTCTCCGACACGAGCCAACGGCCTTTTGTCAATGATAAAACAGATTAAAGCCTATGCCTTGGCATACAAAGAGAAGGAGGCACAACAATGATAGAACCTAAAAGCGACATAGAAAGGGAGATTATCCTGGCTTTACAGCAGGTATTTGATCCCGAAGTTCCGGTCAATATCTATGAACTTGGTCTGATTTACGGACTTGAGGTGGATAAGGCTAACAATGTTACCGTGACGATGACTCTTACTGCGCCTAATTGTCCTGCGGCTGACCGGCTTGTGGAGGATGTTAAAAGGGCTGTAGAGGATGTGCCCAAGGTAGCTGATGTGGATGTAAAGATAGTTTTTGAGCCCGAATGGAGCATGAAAATGATGAGTGAGGCGGCTCTGCTTGAGCTGGGGATGCTGTGATTTTTCTGCTTCTGGGGAGCAATATGGGTGATCGGGCGGCAAATCTGGCCGATGCTCGTAAAAGAATGTTTGAAGCGCTCGGGCTTGCAGATAAGGAGTCACGGCAGGTCTTTTTTTCGCCTGAAGTCAGGACCGAGGCAATCGGATTTGAAGGTCCCTTTTTCCTCAATCAGATCGTGGTTTTTGAGAAATTGAAAATTACTCCGCGAAAGTTGCTGAAAATTTGCCAAAAGATTGAGGTTGAAATGGGGCGTGAGAGGCATCAGGCAGAGTATGATGCAGAGGGAAGGAGGATTTATCGCGATAGGATAATTGATATTGACATTCTCGCTTTCGATGATGTGCACTGTGATACCAAGAGCTTGACATTGCCCCATCCTCAGATCCGGAACAGACCTTTTGTGATGAAAATTGCGGCATTGCTGCCCGGACCTGTTTTTATGAATTTTCAAATGATTGTAAACAAATAGAAACGATTATATGACACAAGAAGAACTTTTCAAAACCCTGACGGCTCATGCCAAGGAGTATGGATTCATTTTCCAGTCAAGCGAAATTTATGATGGTTTGGGTGCCGTATATGATTACGGACAGATGGGAGTTGAACTGAAAAACAACATCAAGAAATATTGGTGGGAAGCAATGGTCCACCTCAATGAAAATATCGTAGGTATTGACTCGGCAATCTTCATGCATCCCAAAATTTGGGAGGCCTCAGGCCACCTGAGCGCATTTAATGATCCTCTGATTGACAATAGAGACTCTAAAAAGCGCTATCGCGCCGATGTTTTGATAGAGGATTATTTGGCGAAGCTCGAGGAAAGGATCAACAAAGAGGTTGAGAAGGGGCGTCGCAGATTTGGCGAAGCCTTTGATGAGGAACAATTCAGGACAACGAATCCCAATGTGCTTCGCAATAAGACAAAATGGGATGAGGTTAACACCAGGATGGTTGAGGCGCTTAATTCCGACAATCTTGCTGAACTTAAGCAGATTATTATTGATTGTGAGATTGTATGCCCTATTTCGGGCACCAGAAATTGGACTGATGTGCGTCAGTTCAATCTCATGTTCAGTACTCAACTGGGCACCATTTCCGAAGAGGCGAGCACCATTTACCTGCGTCCGGAGACTGCACAGGGCATCTTTGTAAACTTCCTCAACGTTCAGAAGAGTGCCAGGATGAAGGTTCCCTTCGGAATAGCACAGATAGGAAAAGCCTTCCGAAATGAGATCGTCGCCAGACAATTCATCTTTCGAATGAGGGAGTTTGAGCAGATGGAAATGCAGTTCTTCGTGCGCCCGGGCAGTGAACTGGAATGGTTCGAAAAATGGAAAGAGGCTCGTCTTGCCTGGCATAAGGCTCTGGGACTTGGTGACGAGAAATATCGTTACCACGATCATGATAAGCTTGCGCACTATGCCAACGCAGCTACCGATATCGAGTTTGAATTCCCCTTCGGTTTCAAGGAACTTGAGGGTATTCATTCCCGCACTGATTTCGATCTTGCACAGCACCAGAAATTCAGCGGACGCAAAATGCAATATTTCGATCCCGAGACCGGCGAAAGCTATGTGCCTTATGTGGTTGAGACCTCTATCGGACTTGACAGGACCTTCCTTGCCATCCTTTCAGCAGCATACTGCGAAGAGAAACTGGAAAATGGAGAGGAGAGGGTAGTGCTGCGCATTCCACCCGCCATAGCTCCCGTCAAACTGGCCGTACTGCCTCTTGTAAGGAAAGATAATCTTCCCGAGAAGGCTCGCGAGATCATTAAGGAGCTCAAATACGATTTCAACTGCCAGTACGATGAAAAGGATAGCATCGGCAGACGTTATCGTCGCCAGGATGCCATTGGAACCCCTTTCTGCATCACAATCGACCACGATACTTTGGAGGATAATTGCGTCACCATCCGCTACCGCGATACAATGGCTCAGGATAGGGTTCCCATCGCTTCACTTCGCAAAATAATGGAAGAGAAAGTGAGTTTGCGCGGCTTGCTGGAAAAACTCTAGAAGAGATGGGCATAAAAGAAAAACAGCGCTAGAGTGATCTCTGGCGCTGTTTTTTTATTGTGCGGTGAGAGGGGGATTCGAACCCCCGATACGGTTGCCCGTACGTCAGTTTAGCAAACTGATGGTTTCAGCCACTCACCCACCTCACCGTTGGGAGTGCAAAGTTATGCAATTTTGCTGTTTTCGCAAAATATTTCAGCAAGTACAAAAAAAAGGTTATCTTTGTCGCCCCGTTAAGGGATGATTTCGGGATGTGGCGCAGTTGGTAGCGCACTTGGTTTGGGACCAAGGGGTCCTCCGTTCGAGTCGGAGTATCCCGACAAAAAGAGCGAGCAATCGCTCTTTTTTCGTTTTAAAAACTTATCTTTGTAAGGGAACTGTCAGATAGTGCAAGTATTTGGGATTAAGAAGATTAATCTCATTACATGCAACGTTTATCCTGTTTTTTGCATCTATACAATATAAGATGCCTTGTCGCACAATTATTAATTAGTGATGGAAGTATTTCGTGAGCAAGTGCGTATATATAATTAGACAGAAGTTGTTTTATTTAAAAATCTCGGCACACTATAAATCATGAAAACAAAGTCAATTTTACTTGCGCTGATTGCTATCCTGCTCATTGGAGTGGGGTGTGAGAAAAACAACGTGCTGTATGGCAAATGCGATTGTCTTACAATGGAAAAAGCCGATCTGAATCTGACAAAGGAAAAAGCTGTTTTACGCATTGTTTCTACAGAAGAGGAAGAGATGAGATTACAACCCCGATCACATAATGATCCTATCGATATAATCTACAACAGGCAATCAGATATGGCTCATATAATTTATCGTGCAGGCTGTTCGGTAAATATTTGCCGTGTTTGTAACTTTCCTGATTTTGTAAAAAAATGGAACGTACCCGATAAAGGTCAGGATGTATATTTTGAGGGTCAAACTTATGTATCTTGTCAAGAGTTTACCGGACACACTGACGGTTTACATTTTTATTATGATTACGTATTAACAACTTTAATGAAGAAATAGTTATGAAAACAAAAACGGTTTTAGTTACACTGCTTGCTCTCTTCTTCCTGATAGGAGGAGCAGGGTGCGATAGAGAGAATGCCAATGAAAATATTCAAATTAAGGACTTTTCATATCAAGGATGTAAAGAGATAGTGACCGATTTCACAAAATCGGCTGAAAGTGAAGAATCTATCGAATATCACGCGCTGGCCGGTGGTTATCTTCATATCAAGCACGTAAATGCCGTATTCAACTGCTGTCCCGGCACCATTAAATCAGATATTTCTGTGGAAGGAAACAACATTACCATTGTGGAAAATGAGACAGATCCACAATGCAAATGTATTTGTGATTACGATTTGGAGTACACGTTGGGGCCTCTATCCTCCAATACAGAGTACACATTAATTTTCTGTAATGACAAAGGTGAGTTTTTAAGGTTTGCCATCAAATACAAGTCATCTTTGGAGGGTAAGGCCATTGTTAAAAAATTCAAATAATTTTTCTATGTGTAAAAGTGCGAATATCCGCAAAAATTACCCTTAGATAAAGATAAAAAGGCCCTCGTTGTGAAGCTGATCACACGAGGGCCTATTTTTTATGCTAATTTTCAAAGTTTATTTAGTTCCTTTTGAAATACTTTCGCGCATTTCGGTGTCGGCTTTGATATTCTGGAATTTGTAGTAATCCATAATGCCGAGATTGCCGCTCCGGAATGCTTCGGCCATTGCGAGAGGTACTTGTGCCTCCGCTTCGATAACTTTTGCACGAGCTTCCTGTGCCTTTGCCTTCATTTCCTGCTCTACGGCCACAGCCATTGCGCGTTTTTCTTCAGCGCGGGCTTGGGCAATACTCTTGTCGGCATTTGCCTGGTCAATCTTCAATACAGCTCCGATATTCTTTCCGATATCAATATCGGCGATGTCGATAGAGAGGATTTCAAATGCAGTACCGGCATCCAGACCCTTGTTGAGCACCACTTTGGAGATGGAGTCGGGATTTTCGAGTACCTCTTTGTGAGATTCGGAAGAACCGATACTGGATACGATACCCTCGCCTACACGTGCAAGTACGGTCTCTTCACCGGCACCTCCTACAAGTTGTTTGATGTTGGCACGTACTGTCACACGAGCCTTTACAATGAGCTGGATACCATCTTTGGCTACCGCAGTAACGGGAGGCGTATTGATTACTTTGGGATTAACCGACATTTGTACAGCCTCAAAAACGTCACGACCCGCCAAATCGATGGCGGCAGCCATTTTGAAGTTGAGGGCGATATTGGCTTTGTCGGCGGAAACCAGTGCGTTGACCACTTTGGGCACGTTGCCTTTGGCCAGATAGTGGGCTTCTAGTTCATTGGCATTAAGCGTAAGTCCCGCTTTTGTGCCGGTAATCATAGCCATAACGATAGTTCCGGGGGGAACTTTTCTCCAACGCATAAGAATAAGTTGAAGGAGGGAGATCCTGACACCTGAAATCAGTGCCTGGAACCACATTGTGATCGGGAAAAACCACAAGAGGACAATGAGGCCTACAATGGCGACTCCTATCCAAATAAAAACTGATGCAATTCCATCCATAGGGGTTTAATTTTAGATTGTTATTTCTTTTTTACAAATATTTTTTCTTCTTCAATAGAGTCTATGACAATTTCCGTACGTTCGTCAACAAGTCCGTCAATTGAACGCACTTCAAGGTCAAATCCTCCGATTTTTGCCCTTCCCATAGGGTTAAGGCGGGTAGTAGTGATTCCTTCCATTCCTGCTGCGAGTCCTTTACTCTCAGGATGGTCATCAACTTTGGCGTTGATATTGGTGTGGAGGGAGAGCTTTTTCCAGGTTTTGGCACGGAGTGCGTAATAGAGCAGCACCGAAAGGAGTATGACTTCGCCCACAATGATGATTACACCCGCTCGGGGTCCCAGATGCGTAAATCCGAAGTAACAGGCAAGCACCAGGGATCCAACACCAAGTATGCCTGTAACGGCAAATCCCGGTATGAGAAGGATTTCTACAAGTATCAGGATTATACCTAATACGATTAGCATTATAATAAGTCCGGTTCCCATAATATTTTGGTTATTTAATTGGTTCTGTGATTATTCCTTCTACACCATTGCCTTTGAGGATTTCGGCAAGCGCCTCTGCCTCCTCTCTTTCATCGAAAGGAGCTATGATGTAAAGTACTTTTCCATCGGAAATGCTTCTTACTATCTCTTTTGATGTGTTGCTTCTTATGATGGCCATTACTGCATCAGGAATACCATCTGAAAAATTCTCCAGAATGATACGGTATTTTGGTCCGGCTGCAGGCAATTTCTCCGCTTTGCGGGCTTCATTGACTGAGATGCTTTTACCGTCACGGTAGGCCACCAGAAATGCTGAAGGGAAGCCTCTTTTCTTTACTACGTTGATTTGGGAGAGAGCTTCTTTGTATGAATAGAAAATACCTGCGGTGTAAAGATATTTACCGGAGGCCTGTCTCCTCTCAAAGACAGGGCTCAATCCCTTGAGTTGGCGCAACTGAGCTTTATGTGAAACCACATAGAGTTGAATGGAGTAGGAAATACCCGGCGTATTGACGGGTTCTGCGATTACTGCGGTATCAAGGATACGGAATGAGTAATCAAAAGTCTCTTTTGGTATTTCGATAGGAATGTCAAAGGGTTTTGAGGCTCTCTGTTTGGTAAAGGCATATTGCTCGCTTACGAAAGAGGGAGTTGACTGCGGTTTTTCCGAAATATCCTCGAGGTTTATGATGATGCCCTCCATCAGAAAATTCATCTCCATTTGTTGCAGTGCACCCGTAGTGTTGTTTATCTCAGATTGAAGTACGATTGCACGGTGTTCGGTGTCGAGCAGTAACCTTGAGAGCGTTTGGATTTCTTGCTCATTTTCGGTGGAGGTGTAAAGCTCCCTCATCATCTCAAGGTCTTTACTTAGAGTAACCAAAGAGTCCTGCAGTCCACGCAAGGTACTCAACAGAGTGGTGTAGTCCAAAAAGAGAGAGTCCGCTGCTGATGCGACGGAAGGTGGTTCGATCCGTTCCGGTATGGACGGGAGATCCTCTTCTACGGGTATCAGCGCAGCTATTCTTCGTGCTTGCTCCAGGGAAGCGATGGGCTTTTTGATCGGTTTATTTTCAAATTCCAGCACATATATGGTCATACTGTCCCTATGACAGCTTCTATTGGAGGCGAAGAGGGAAAAATTGCCGTCCGGAGTATTGCAAAATAGAAAATCGTCGAATGGTGAGGAGTAGGGAAATCCGAGGTTCTCCGGTATCCCCCAATCATGGATTTCGTCATCCCATCTGCTGACGAAGAGATCGTATCCGCCCATTCCGAAGAGGCCTCTGGTGGAAAAGTAGAGCTCTCTGCCGTTGCGGCTCAGGATGGGGAAGATGTCATCTTCGGGAGATGTGAGGTTTTCGTTGATTAGCGTAGGGTAACTCCAGAGAGTGTCACCTGAGCAAGTGGAAGTGTAGAGATTCCACGAGCCGCTTTCATCCTGTGATGAAAATACTAGATTCCTTATCCCTTCGGGAAAATAGATGGATGTATAATAGTCGTGAGGAGAGGTTACATCCGGAACGAAAGCATTGGGAATAGGGAGCCAGGACTCCTCTTCCAGGTGTGAGTACCACAGAAAAAAGTCAGTGCGTGGTACAGTGATCGAGGAAAGAACTTTAGGTTCGGTGGCATAACTGAGCATATTGCGTCCATTCTCGCTACGCAAAATTTTCTCGAGCAGATCTATCCGTTGAAGTGAATCACTATTTCTTTCGAGAAGAGAGTGCCAGATTTCAAGTGCTTTGTCAAAATCATAGGTATTGTGCAATGCCTGGGCGCGGCGAATTTCCACACTATAGTCCTGACCCATAATGCATGTTGCCGCAAAAAGTGTCAGAATTAGAAAAAAAGCCTTGTCTATGCACCTGCATCTCATAATTACTGCCGAAAAAACCAAACAAAAATAGGAAATACTTTATATATTAAAAAATAATCGTAATTTTGCCCTTCTTTTCGGAATATAAGGACAATAAATAATTTTAAAAATACGAATAGTATGCAAAGTAAAGGCGCCATCACATTTGTGGCAATTTTGATCGGACTGGCCTGTGTTTTCCAGCTGTCATTTACAGCGGTTACATACATCCACGAGAACAAAGCTTCCAGGTATGCTGAGGAAGTCGTTGTTGCAGAGCAGTCCAAGCCTTCGTTCAGCGAAATCTCAGAGCTGGACCAAGCATTTTATCTTGACGGAATAAGAACAGAGGCCAAGAGCGCATATCTCGATTCTATAGCCAACAAGAAGATTTATTTGGGTTATACCTACAAAGAAGTTAAAGAGAAAGAGCTCAACCTCGGTCTTGACCTGAAAGGCGGTATGAACGTGATGCTACAGCTTGATATGGCTGAGTTGGTACGTTCCTGTGCACGTGAAAAGACCACTCCAGAGTTTGATCAGGCAATGGCGCTCGCAAGGAGTAGATCAGCAGAGACTCACACGGACTTCATCACTCTCTTTGCAGAGGCATGGAACGAAGTGGCTCCCAATCAGAGATTGTCATTTGACATTGACCTTGATAAGCTTAGCGGTGACATAAGGAACAAATCCAGGGTTACCAACGAGGAGATTATTTCCCTGCTTCAGGGAGAGGCCGATGCCGTGATCAATAACTCCTACACCGTTGTGGAGAGACGTATCAACCAGTTCGGTGTAGCACAGCCCAATATTCAGAAGATTGCCCGTACAGGTCGAATCCTTGTGGAGCTTCCCGGTGTAAAAGAGCCTGAGCGTGTCAGAAAACTTCTCCAGGGTACCGCATCTCTCGAATTTTGGCAGACATATACATATCAGGAAATTCAACCCTTCCTCATTGAGCTCAACAATGAAATCCGTGAGCGCAATGAAGCACTTGAGGCGGAGGCAGCGGCTGCAGATGCAGTTGGGTCGGAAGAGCCAGAAGATAGTGAACTTAAGAGTATCGAAGAGGAGCTTGCAGCAGCTACCGGTGATGTGAGCACCAGTGCTTCCGCAGCGGAAAAAGCCAACCCTCTTTTCGCAAAGCTTCAGCCATTCGGTGGCAATACGGCTTGTCTTGGTCTTGCACATTATCGCGATACAGCCGCTATCAATGCATGGTTCCGCGACACCCATATCGAGTTTCCCAACGACTTTGTGCCCGCGTGGAGCTTCAAGGCATTCAGTGGTCCCGGCGTGGAACTTGACACATACTATGAACTCGTAGCTCTCAAGGATATAGCCGGAAAGGGTGCTGTTCTCGACGGTTCAGTTATCACTTCGGCAAGAGTAAACTACAACCAGATGACTGCCGCTGCTGAGGTAAGTATGACGATGAATAGCGCAGGTGCCGCCAGATGGGAGGTGATCACTGAGCAAAACATTGGTAAGCAGATTGCCATAGTAATGGACGGTTCCGTATATTCATATCCTAACGTACAGAACAAGATTTCCGGAGGTAATTCTCAGATTACAGGTAGGTTTACTCAAGCTGAGGCTGATGACCTTGCTACCGTACTTAAGTCAGGAAAACTCTCAACTCCCGCACGAATAGTTCAGGAACAGGTCGTAGGTCCCTCGCTTGGTAATACTTCCATCAGATCGGGAATGATCTCATTTGCGATTGCATTCCTACTTGTGCTACTTTATATGGCATTATTTTACAGGGAAGCCGGTATCTATGCAGACGTTGCGTTGCTCTGCAACCTACTTTTCCTCTTCGGTGCCTTAGTCTCATTCGGTGCGGTTCTTACATTGCCCGGTATTGCCGGTCTGGTGTTGACGATGGGTATGGCGGTCGATGCCAACGTCATTATCAATGAGCGCGTAAAAGAGGAACTCAGGATAGGTAAGGCACTCCGTCTGGCTGTTGCTGAAGGTTATAAGAATGCCTACCCTGCCATCATAGACGGTCAGTTGACTACTGTAATCACGGGTATTATTCTCTATTTCTTCGGTTCAGGTGCAGTTAAGGGTTTTGCAGCGGTATTGATTATCGGTATCATCACTTCAGTACTGACTTCAATCTTTATCTCTCGTCTCTGTATAGAGGCAAGGCTTAAGAGGAACAAGGATGTCTCCTTTGACTCTCCCGCTACGAAAAACTTCCTTAAAGGTACCAAGATCAAATTCCTTGGTATAAAGAAGTGGGCATATCTCGCATCCGGCATTGTTTGTTTGATTTGTTTTGTGTCTTTCTTTACCAAGGGCTTTACTTACGGTGTGGATTTCACCGGAGGACGTACTTATGTGGTAAGGTTCGATGCTCCCGTAACTCCTGAGGATGTGCGCGCAGCTACAATGGAAGAATTTGGAGAAGCTGCAGAGGTAAAACAATTCGGAGGAGCCAGCCAAATGAGAATTACCACCAAATATAAGGTGAGCGATCAGTCTCAGGAGGTTGACAAGGAGGTAGAGGCTAAACTTTATGAGGCTCTCAAGGACTTCTATGCCACCCCTCTCACTCTCGATCACTTTACATCCACTCTCGAGAACCCCAATGGTATCATAAGTTCAGACCGTGTGGATGCATCGGTTGCAAGTGAAATGCAGAGAGATGCCATCATTGCAGTTGTTCTCTCTCTTATCGCCATATTTGCTTATATCGCAATCAGATTCCGTAACTGGACCTGGGGTGTTGGCGGCGTTTCTTCACTTGTGCACAATACAATAATTGTAGTGGGCTTCTTCTCAATCTTTACGGGTGTTCTTCCCTTTACCCTCGACGTCGACCAACAGTTCATTGCAGCGATACTGACTATTATCGGTTACTCTATCAATGATAACGTGGTGATCTTCGACCGTATCCGCGAGTACAGGAAGATATATCCCAAGAGAGCTCTGGATCAGAACGTAAATGAGGCTCTGAACAGTACGCTCTCCAGAACAATTAACACTGCCCTTACCTCTCTGATTGTGCTTGTCGCAATCGCTGTTTTCGGCGGTGAGAGTATTCGAGGTTTCTCAGTTGCTCTTGCACTCGGTGTTGCGGTAGGTACTTACTCTTCCATTTTCGTTGGAACTCCGATTATGTACGACCTCAACATCTTTATGGATAAAAGGCTTGCCGCCAAAGCTGCGAAGAAATAATCTTCCGGAAAAATAATTTAATTTCAAATAAGAGCAAATCTTCGGTTTGCTCTTATTTTTTGTAACTTTGTAGCCGTTTAATATTAAAAATTATAATTATGGAGTTACCTTTTGCAGAATCTTATAAGATAAAGACAGTTGAAAGTCTTAAGCGTAGTACACGCGCTGAGAGAGAGAAGTGGATTACCGAGGCTAAATACAATCTCTTCAACCTAAAGAGCGATTATGTATTTATAGATCTTCTTACCGATTCCGGTACCGGAGCAATGAGTGACAAACAGTGGGCAGCTATTATGGAAGGTGACGAAAGTTATGCCGGTGCAAGGTCCTATTATGCCCTTAAAGAGTCGATCGAAGAGGTGACAGGGTTCCGCTACTTTATCCCCACACATCAAGGCAGAGCGGCCGAAAATGTGCTTTTCTCGGCAATTATCAAAGAGGGAGACATACTCCCCGGAAATTCGCACTTTGATACGACTAAAGGTCACATCGAATTTCGCAAGGCACACGCAATTGACTGCACAATAGATGAGGCCAAAGACACCGAACTTGAGATTCCTTTCAAGGGAAATATAGATCTTGAAAAACTCGAGAATGTTTTAAAAAGCAACCCGGTAGAGAAGATCCCTGCAATCGTACTTACAGTGACCAACAATACGGCCGGAGGTCAGCCCGTATCGATGACAAATGTCAAAGGCGTTGCTGCTCTGGCGAAGAAATATGGCGTGAAACTGCTGATAGACTCAGCCCGTTTTGCTGAAAATGCATATTTTATCAAAACCCGCGAAGAGGGCTATCAGGATAAGGAGATCAGAGAGATTACCCGTGAAATGTTTTCATACGCCGATATGATGACGATGTCATCCAAGAAGGATGCTATTGTCAACATAGGCGGTTTTGTGGCCTTCAGGAATGAAGAGGATATGCAGAAATGTCATATGTACTGCATTATGAACGAGGGCTACCTCACATATGGCGGACAGGCAGGCAGGGATATGAATGCACTTGCACAGGGATTGCGCGAAGGTACCGAGTTTGATTATCTCGAGACACGCATCAGGCAGGTGGAATACCTGGGTAAAAAACTGGACGAATATGGTATTCCTTATCAGAGACCCGCCGGTGGACATGCCATTTTCGTAGATGCCAAAAAAATCCTCACCAAGGTTCCTAAAGAGGAGTTTATAGCTCAGACGCTCGGTATTGAACTTTATCTGGAGGCAGGTATTCGTAGTGTTGAGATTGGAGCTCTTCTCGCAGATCGTGATCCCGATACAAAAGAAAATCGCTATCCCGCACTCGAATTACTTCGTCTTGCAATTCCGCGTCGTGTCTATACCAACAACCATATGGATTACATCGCTGCTGCTCTCAAAAATGTATATGACCGCCGGGAGAGCATTACCCGGGGCTATGTCATAACAAAAGAGTTGCCGATTATGAGACACTTTACTGTGGAACTCGAGAAAGCGAAATAGTGTGTAATGGTGCGAGTTACGCGTTGCGGGTTACGGACTGTAGAGTTGTTTCGAGTAGGGAGTATTAAGTAAATCACTATATCTCCTAATAACAAAGCCCCGAATTTTTTTCACTTTCGGGGCTTTGTTGTTGCTGTTGGCTTTTGGCCACTCGAGACTATAACTCTACCAACCGGCGTTTGATTGAGTTGGCAAACTCTTTCTGATCGTATCGCTCAAAAATGTTTACAACATAGTAGAGCAGAGTCACATTTGAGTCCATTTCCTTGGTAGAGAAAGATGAACTGCCATAAGATGTGGCGAAGAAGTTGGCTATTTGCAGTGTCTCTTCCACAAACTGATCAGCGAGCGCTATTGCCTTTTCGCTCTTACCTATCATCAGGTATTGTTCTATCATATCAATAATCGACAATTCATTGAGAGAGTGTAAAAACGAAATATTGTAAGGGAAATTCTTTCTGGGCATGATATCAATAGCCATATCCAGCAACACCTCGGCTTTATCAACTTTGCCACTCTGTATGAGTTTGTTTGAAACCTTGGCAAACATCTCCCTTATCGGCTGTACGGCCATAAATGAATAGATGTTTTGGTAATCCACATGGATTGTGGTGTCTTTGAGCGAATCAAACCTGTATGTCTCAGTGAGTATTTTGTACATTTTGTCTTCGTCAATCTGAGAATATTCACGAAAATCAGGATTGTATATAGGCACAAGTTTGTTAACCATACCATCAACCTGGAACCATTTTTCGAGACCCAGATTCAGGTCTGTTCCGGTAGTAACGCAGTAAACCGGTCTGTCCCATTGGTAAGTAGAGAGAAAATCCAGGATTATGAGAGAAGTTTTTCCTATCCTGTCGCTATCGATATTGAGTACAACGGTATCTACGATCTTGTCGTAGTCCTTTTCAGCTACAATTCCGTACTTTTTGACATTCTCTTTGTTTACCAGAATCAATAACTGTTTGGCGGGGAGGAAGTCAGTTTTGCCGTCGGAGAGCTTGTACTGCGGATTGCGGAAAATGTCTATCGCCTGTGAAGCCAGGATCGGCCTCTCAATAGCATTGATTACATAAGGATAGTCATTTGTACCATAAAGATACTGGACTCTCGGGATGGTAATTTTCAGAGGATCCGACTCATATTGTCTGCGTTGCATCTGGTCTATGTACCAATCGGTGCCGAGGAGCGATGTGTTAACTATTCGCACATCCGTACGCACTCCCTCTACCTCTTGTTGATACCAGAGAGGGAAGGTATCATTGTCTCCATAGGTAATCAGGATGGCATTGGGGTCTGTACCGGCAAGGAAATTATACCCCCAGTCGCGAGCCGTATAACGTCCGCTGCGATCATGGTCGTCCCAGTTTTCGCATCCCATCAGTATTGCGACGGAAAGGCAGAGAGCTGTTGCTACTCCTGCTCCTGCTATGGCGGCACCACCTTTTTCCTTTTTATGGATTTTTTCAATCCAACTCTGTATAGCCAGCACCGCCAGACCTATCCAGATAGTGAAGACATAGAAAGAGCCTGCGTAGGCATAGTCACGTTCTCGCACCTGGAAAGGTTGTTGATTTAAGTATACCACAATGGCTATTCCGGTGAGTATAAAAAGCAATGAGGTCACCCAGCAGTTACGTCCATCTTTGCGCAGCTGGAAGAAAAATCCTATCAGACCCAGTATTAAAGGAAGAAAATAGTAATGGTTCTTGGCATTATTGTTTTTCAGGATCTCCGGTGCTTCGGACTGATCCCCCAGACGTATTCGGTCTATGAGTCCGATACCGCTCTCCCAGTTACCTGAGATGAGATCAGAGGGCTCCTGTCCATGGAAATCGTTCTGCCTTCCGACAAAATTCCACATAAAGTAGCGGAAATACATATAGTTGAGTTGATAATCGAAGAAAAATCTCAGATTGTCCTTGAATTTAGGCATCTGGATTACCTGCCTTTCTCCTCTGACAGTTATAGTACGGTTGTTCTTGACCTTGGAATAGCTATCGTACAAATTAACATATTTTTGATCAGTTGAATTCCACATTCTCGGAAAGAACATTTTGCCCTCCGAAGGAAACACCACTTCGATGTTTTCAGCTTTGTAGTAGCGACCGTCCAGCGGGGTGTAATAATTCACCCTTTTGATGTCGTAAGGAGAGGTATAGGCTTGTCCGTAAATGATAGGATTGCTGCCATACTGTTCGCGGCTTAGATACCTCACCAGTGTATAGGGATTATCCGGCTGGTACTCGTTGGTAGGGGTATTTGCGCTTGCGCGGATAACTACAACAGCAAAGGTCGAAAAACCAATTAGAATAGTGGTAAAAGAGAGTACGACGGTGTGTAAAATTGCCTTTTCTTTCTTCCTGAGCCAGTACATTCCAATGAAGCAGGCCACAAAGAGCAGCACGAGGAATATAACTGCACCCAGATTGAATGGAGCACCAAAGCCATTCACAAATATCCTGTCAAAGAAAGCGGCAATTCTGGGCAGATACTGGACTACGCCGATCATCACAGCCAAAATTATAGCACCTGAGAGTAGCAAAACTCCGGTAGCGCTTTTCCAGTTAACTTTCTTCGATTTTTTGTAATAAATTATAAAAGTTATAGCGGGAATTGCCAGAAGGTTGAGCAAATGCACTCCTATGGAGAGACCCATCAGAAATGATATCAAAATAATCCACCGGTTGGCATATTTGCTATCAGCCTCCTCTTCCCATTTGAGGATTGCCCAGAAAACTACTGCAGTAAACAGGGAAGACATGGCGTATACTTCGGCCTCGACTGCTGAAAACCAGAATGTATCGGAAAAGCAGTATGCAAGCGCTCCCACAACACCTGCACCGTAGATAGCGACTGCGTTGGCTATAGAGAGGTTTCTGCCGCTCTTTTCATTGAGTCGTCTGCCCAGATGGACAATTGTCAGATAGAGAAAAAATATGGTGAAAGCCGAACAAACAGCACTCATAACATTGACTGCCGCCGCAGCTTGCATCTTGCCCGTAAACATTGTGAAAAATCGGGCAAAAAGCTGGAAAACCGGGTTCCCTGGCGGGTGTCCGACTTCAAGTTTGTAGGAAGATGCGATAAATTCACCGCAATCCCAAAAACTGGTAGTAGGCTCGATGGTCATAAGATAGGCAACTGCCGCAACCAGTAGGATTACCGATGCAATGATTCTGTTGTAAAGGGTGAATTTCCTTGAATTCATAATATCTGTTATAATCATAATATCTGTTATAATCTATATACTTTTATACAAGCAGCAAAGTTAAAAATAATTATGACTACCTTTGCAAAAAAAGAACCACATATGTCAGACAACGACTGGAAAAGCAGATTGGGAGTAGTTTTTTCAACCAATCCCGACTTTAAATATGAAACCGGCGGAGATGAGTCTCCGGTGGAGACTATTCCTGCGGAAAAGCAGCGGTTGATTGTCTCCATCGACCGTCGCAACCGAGGCGGCAAACAGGTTACTCTTGTCAAAGGTTTTGTTGGAAGTGAAGAGGATCTGTTGGCACTAGGCAAAACTCTCAAGAGTAAATGCGGTGTGGGCGGTTCGGTTAAAGAGGGTGAAATCATTATTCAGGGAGATTTCCGCGACAGGATTGTCACATTGCTCCGGTCAATGGGCTACAACGCCAAAAGAAGCAATTGATGAATGTTCAGGATACCATAAGGTCCATAGTCGATTGCTGGCCGGAGAGCCGTCTCTCCCTTGTCACCGAGCCTTATTCAATGCCAATACAGCCTGTTGAGAATGATATGATTCTCTCCATCGTTGTCGCTTCTCTGCTTGTTCTTTTTATTATTTTTAACCGCAGGGTCATTAACGCGACTTTCTGTTCTTTTTCGGTATTAACTGATAAGCGGAAAATCCGGGAAGTATTCAACGAGAATTATAACAATGTTTCAATACGGGTGACATTTCTGATCTGTTTGCCTCTACTTAGCTTTATCTTCTGCAGATCCGGAGTCGCAGCACATGGCTTTTTATTAACTTTGGCCGCTTTTGCCGGTTTTTTCCTCTTCAAGCAACTTTCATTTTTGATTATGTCGTGGTTATGGGGTAAAAAAGAGGCCGTACAGAATGTTTATCGTCTCAATTTTTCGGCGACAATAATGGTGACGTTGACTTCATTACCGGTACCTGTAATTCTGCGCATTATTCCTGATATGGGACATATTGTTGTTCTGATATGCCTGGGAGTGATATTTCTCGTATGGTGTCTGCTATACTTAATCAAAAGTATGGGAATATTTATTTCTTCAGGATTTTCGCATTTTTTAGGCTTTTTGTATCTTTGTGGCCTGGAATTGCTGCCTGTCATCCTTTTGGCAGACATAGCAGTAAGGTTTTGATATATGACAATTGACAACATCTTAATCTCTCAACCCGCTCCCACAAATGCTTCTCCCTATACGGAGCTTATTTCAAAATATGGCGTAAATGTGGATTTTCATCCTTTTTTTACCGTGGAGGGTGTCACAGCCCGGGAGTTCAGAGCCAATAAGGTCAATATTCTTGACTATACGGCTGTAGTTTTTACCTCAAGGGTAGCCATAGACGCTTTTTTCAGAATATGTGAAGAGATCAGGTTGACCGTTCCCGAGACGATGAAATATTTCTGCCAATCAGAATTGATAGCACAATATCTCCAGACTTATATTGATTATCGAAAGAGGAAAATCTTTTTCGGTAACGGTACGATCTCCTCAATGGTGTATAACATTGGGGCAAAACACAAGGGGGAAAATTTCCTGATTGCCTGTACGGATGGGCTTCGTCCCGATGTGAAAAAGCTTTTCACCAAGGCAAAACTCAAACACGGCAGTGCGGTTTTTGTGAAGACGGTAGGCGCTGACCTGAGTTCGCTTGATCTGAGCAAATATCAGATGGTGGTATTCTATAGCCCTTCAGATGTGAAATCTCTTCTTGAAAGTTATCCCGAGTTCCAACAGGGCTCACTACTCTTCGCCACCTACGGCCCTACCACCGCCAAAGCTATGAAAGATGCAAAACTCAAGACTGAGATAGAGGCACCCACTCCTGAGGCCCCTTCAATAGCAAAGGCTCTGCTCAACTATTTTGAAAAGTCGCATTAGATGGATTTTGGGTTTCCAAAACACGAGAAGGTTTGCTTTAAAAAAGACATTGATGCTCTTTTGGAAAGCGGGGATGTCGTGTTCAGATACCCCTTAAGAGTTTTATACAGAAATAACACCGGCTCAGAGTGTCATCGCGCACTCTTTACCGTGCCCAAAAAATCATTCAAACGTGCTGTGGTGCGCAATCTTCTGAAGAGGAGGATGCGTGAGGCTTACAGACACCTGAAACATCTTTTGGGAGGAGAGCCTTTCTGCGACTTGATGTTTATTTATGTGGCAAAAGAAATAAAGGATTATGGCTCCATTTTCTCAAAAATGGGAGAGATTCTGGTCAAAATCGCTGGCAGTGGTACGAAAGGTAATGATCTTCCCGCTGCTGATGCTGCTGAAGTTCTATAAGTTTTTCATCTCTCCATATGTAGGCAATGCCTGCAGGTTCACTCCAACCTGCTCGGTATATGCTATGGATGCCCTACGCAAACATGGAGTATTCAAAGGGATATACCTCGCAGTAAAGCGCATCCTGCGTTGTCACCCATGGGGCGGCTCCGGGTATGACCCCGTGCCCTGAAAGAGCTTCTTGATCTTTTAATCTTTGAGTGAATAGCCGAAATGATTGAATATCTTTTCGCGCTCGAAAGGATTCTCGATATCCCTTGTCATCATCAGAAGTTCCTGTTTGGGGAAGTCTGCGATTTTGAGCAGCACAAGCCCATCCAGACAGTAGTTGAATAGCGGATCAACATTGAAACAGATGATCTTTGAATTGATTTTGATATATTTTTTGACAAGGGTAGGCATACGGTATTTGTTGTCAGAAAGGCGCATCAGATACTTGTCAAACTTTTCTAAAGTGCTCATCTTGCCCATCAGCAGATATTCAGGATCGGTCTTGAGATAATCAGGTGTGAAAGGTTTGCGTGGTGATATCAGATCGCGTCCAAAGTCGGTTCTGCATTGCTCCATGATATAATAGAACATCAGACTCTGGAAAAATCTTGGGTAAGAGTTGGATATGCTCACGGGACCCAGTAAATACTCTACATCAGGATATAGCATCACGGAGTGCATAAGTCCCTTGATGAGCAACATTAAGGGCAGTGCCTCCTTCTGGTATTCGACGCTGACAAAGCTCCTGCCCAATTCTATAGTCTTGCGCAGGATAGGCTCGAACTCTTCTTTATAGACGAAAAGGCTGGATGAATAGAATCCGCTGATGCCACCGTGCTTAGCAAATATCTCCTCTCCAATGCCGAGACGATAGGCGCCCGCAAGTTTTTTCTGGGAGGAGTCCCATAGGATCAGATGTTTAAAGTATTGGTCAAAGTTGTCTATATCTAAAGCTGTATTGGTGCCCTCTCCGCTGGCTCTGAAGGCCTCTTCGCGTCTGCGACCTACCTCGTGAATCAGATTGGGGATATCTTCGTAGTTCGCCAGGAAGCAATGGTACTGGGCCGTTTGGTAGAGTTTATTATCCTTGCTCCGTGATAACTCCTTAAGTATCGCCTTGCGATCTTTAGGAAGGGCTATCGGGGCGACATGCTCCACTTTATTCTCCTTGTTGGGGTCCGCAAATTCTGCCTGAAGGGCATAGACTCTGCTTCGGAGGTGGCGTCCCAGGTCGTCAAGATTGTCAAAGTCGGCAATTTCCGAAGTGAAAACAGGCCAGCCTATGCGCATGGGGATAGTCTTGCCACGCTTTTTAAAGAGTTGGTTGGCAAGAGATAAGGTCCTGAGCATCGGGTGAATTCTGCCTAAAAAATGAAACCAACGACTATTTTCACCTTCGAAGTAAATTGGCACAACCGGCACATTGGCGTTCTTTATGAGTTTAATCATATTGGAAGGCCAGGGGATATCTTCTACCACTCTGCCACTTTTGAGTGAAGTTCGGTTATCTCCTTTCTGGATAGTGGCGACCTCGCCTGCCGGAAAGAGAGCCAGGCAGCCTCCCTTTTCGATGTGTTCCATTGCTGTCCTGATACCTGCAATACTCTTACGTTTGCTGGTGGAATCGGAAAAGGGATTGACCGGTATAAAACTCTCCTCCAGTGTAGGAATCATTGAGAGGAGAAAGTTGGTGAGAAGCTTAAGGTCGGGACGGATTGCGCCCACAATCGCGCTTAGCATCAGTCCGTCTGCTCCGCCAAAATGATGATTTGATATGGTGATGAACGGCCCTTCAAGGGGCAGGTAATCGAGTTGTGCAGAATTGACATCTATGGAAATGCCTATATCTTTGAGTATGGCTTCGGAAAAATCAGGGCCGGAGAGGTGCCTGCAACGGTAAAAACT
Organism: Bacteroidales bacterium; assembly: GCA_012511975.1. GTDB lineage: Bacteria > Bacteroidota > Bacteroidia > Bacteroidales > UBA932 > Cacconaster. Next base: position 27,664 of record JAAZEZ010000061.1, read on the forward strand.
GCGATTAACTTTATTAAATCCCAGAATGGACATAGCCAGCGTTGACACAATCCAACCAATCGGACCTTTCATTTTAATGACTTTCATTATGTCCGATTTATTGATTACTTTTGTTTTATCCATCAGCCGGCAAGGTTTAAGTTTGCCGCAAATATACATATTTTGCTCATATCTTGCTCAAAAAATGGAAGTGAGGGATAAAATAGAATTTCTTCCGCAAAACCCCGGTGTTTACAGATATCTTGATTCGGAGGGGACGATAATATATGTAGGTAAGGCAAAGAACCTGAAGAAAAGAGTTTCTCAATATTTCGGACCGCCTGAATCCCTCGATCGCAAGACTAGAGTTATGGTCTCGAAAATCGCAGATCTGGAGTATACCGTAGTTGGAAGCGAACAGGATGCGCTTTTACTGGAAAATTTGCTTATCAAGGAGTTTCAGCCGAAATACAACATTCTCCTGAAGGATGGAAAAACCTATCCGTGGATATGCATTCGCAACGAACCTTTCCCGAGAATAATCACCACCAGAAGATATGTTAAGGATGGATCTCTCTATTTCGGGCCCTACAGTTCGGCTTATCACGCAAACCAGTTGATCCTGCTAATTTCCGGACTCTACAAACTACGCGATTGCAAGCTTTCGCTTACTCCCGAAATAATCTCCGCCGGCAAATATCGTCCCTGTCTCAACCATCATATAGGTAAATGTGCCGCCCCTTGTGTGGGATTGATGAAAGAGGAGGAGTACAACCGTCAGATTGAGGGTATCGCTTCCTTGCTAAAAGGTGATTTTTCTTCCTTAAAGCGCGAATTTAAAGAGAAAATGAGTCTTCATTCGCAACGTTTGGAGTTTGAGAAGGCACAGGAGTATAAGGAAAAATTGGAGTTGCTTGAGCAGTACTATAGCAAATCTGTGATAGTGGGCTTTGGTGGAAAGGACATAGATGCCGTCTCGTTTGTCGAAGAGGGGAATGACGTCTTTTCCAATTTTATACGCGTAAGGCAGGGTGCAATTGTACATTCCTTCAACATGGAGCTTAAGGTGCGTATTGAACAAAGCAGGGAGGAGATTCTGAGCGAAATTATAGCAGAAATAATCTCCAGATTCGGTGAACTCTCCTCCGAGGTGCTGGTACCTTTTTTACCTGACCAGGAATTTGAGGGGAAGAATATCCATATTCCCGTTAGAGGTGACAAAAAGTCATTGCTGGAGCTCAGTCGTAAAAATGCCGCCCAGATGAAGATAAACCGCCTAAAACAGGAGGAGGCGCTCCGGCCCGATGAGCATCGTGAACGTATAGTCGCCAATCTTAAAAAGGATCTGAGTCTGGATAAGCTCCCTGTCCATATCGAATGCTTCGACAACTCCAATATTCAGGGTACGGATCCCGTTGCAGCATGTGTGGTCTTCAGAGATGGCGTTCCAAGCAAAAAGGAGTATCGTCATTTCAATATCAAGAGCGTGGTTGGGACAAATGACTATGCATCGATGAAAGAAGTGGTCAACCGTCGCTATTCGCGTATGATTGCCGAAGGAGAATCTTTGCCACAGCTGGTAATTATCGACGGAGGACGCGGACAGGTCAACTTCGCCTATGAGGCACTGGAAGAACTTGGTATCCCAGGTGAAGTAGCGCTGGCAGGAATTGCCGAAAGGCTTGAGGAAATTATAATTCCCGGAGATCCCACACCGCTCTGGCTCGATAAAAATTCTACATCCCTGCGTTTACTGATGCAAATTCGTGACGAAGCGCACAGATTTGGCCTGACCCATCATAGGGGCAGACGTAGCAAACGGCAGATCCGCAGTGAACTTTCACAAATAAAAGGGGTGGGAGAGGTCACACAGACCAAACTTTTAAAACACTTCAAAAGCGTAACGCGCATTCGTCAGGCATCATTCGAAGAGCTCAGAGAGTGTGTCGGACCTCATCTGGCAAAGGTCATTTCCGATTACTTTCACTCTTCTCAAGACGATTCCACTGAATGAGGCCATAGATGGCATTTGCCGTGAAAAAGAGAAACATTATGAGCATCATCGCAGCATGTTCTCCTCCACGAATGGTCTCAACAAGCCATTTTACGCTTTGAATCACGTCAAGCACAAGCCAGATATACCACTGTTCAACATAGGCCTTTACCATCATATACATCGCTATGATTGAGGCTACGGTAGTAGCGGAATCGGCCCACGGCTGAGCATCTCCGATGACCGGCAGAGCAAGTATCCATGCAAACAACGGAACAAGTACTGCTGCGATTGCAATAAGCAGGGCAGCACTCTTCATAGTGAGGCGCCTGGTTATCACCGCTCCACTCTCTTTATTTTGGTTTTTCTTCCAGTTGGCCCATCCAACAAACTGCATTGGCAGATAATAGAGCAGATATATGGCAGAATCGGCGTAGAGTTTTGTGGAAAATGCCACATAGATGTAGAGCGCATTGTATATGATACCGAAAAAGTAATTTATCAGATTGCCTTTGGCGCAGAGCACCAAATTTATGATGCCCGTAATGTTGATTATAAGCCCCAGCCAATCGAAACGTTCCGCAAATGCAGAGGTTATGATGCTCGTGATCGTGACTCCCAATATCAGGAACCAGTCAAACCAGTGTAATTTAAGTGCGGAAGTCTTATTCATTCAATAAAATTTTAAAACAGGCCTGTGCTGAAGAGTGCATTCCAATAATTAGTACCTAAACTTGTTCTTGCATAGCGAAATCCAAATGAAAGTTCACTTCCGATACGCAGGAGGTGGGCATTGACAAGAACATCCACTCCGTATGAGTAGAGATATTTTTGGTCGATAGGTTTAATAATTCCGTTTTGAGGATACCAGGAAGATCTGTTAATGGCGAAGTCGCCAAAAGGAATTATCTGAAGGCGCTTAAGATAGTAGAGCCAGGGCCAGGTGACATCACCGAGATAGATCGGGATTGCATAATCTGCGGTGAATTTAGCATAATCCATCAGCACGATGTTGTCGAAACCTCTCGGCATTGAAGCCAAATTGGGGAGATATCCGAATGCTCTCTTATTGAATTGCTTTTGATATGCGGCTGAGAGTTTAATTCCCTGATTGTTCAGAATGCCCGGCAGATAACCGTAAGTATAGAAGTATGCAATATTGCCTGAGGAGTTGTGAGGTCCATGAGAATATGCTCCACTGACTTGGACGCCGAAACCCCATTTGGGGAAGAGACGACTCTTTGGGTTGGGGAGCGTCTTATAGTAACGCACTCCGTAGGTCAGACTTTGGCGATAGATGCCTTTATGTCCGAAAAGGGAGTATTTATCGTTACTGAAATCATATCTCAACTGGGGTATCAAACCGCTGTTCCAGCCCGATTTACTGAGATTGAGGGGGACATAAGTTCTCAATGAAACATCCCAGGAGGGGATGTCTGTTGTGTCAATGGTGTGTCTTATCGGATATACCTCTCCGGGCATTACTCCCGGATGAGCCGGTAAAATAGTCTGATGGTGGTGTACCTCTTCAATTGTGGTGTTAGTGCGATGTCTGTCGTTGTAATCTACTGCTATTTCCAATACAGGATAGAGTCCTGAATAATTGAAATTGAGGTGTCCGGAGTGGAATCCTTTGTGGTATGAATATCCGAGCTGCATAGTGGCAGTGCTCAGATCGTTTTGGGAAATAACCGTAGCACCGACTGATACCAACTGATAGAAATGTTCGTAGCTCATATTCATAATCCTGTTGATATTAGCATAGAAAGGAGCCCAGGAGTGAATTCTAAGCAGGTGTGGCAGTTTTTTATAATTTTTTGCAGGGAGGGAATCTATCCTTGCCTTGAGAGCTGCATCTTCCTCTTCGGAAAGAGGTTCGGTATTGAGTCTTGCCTGGCGTGAGAGATGTTCGGAAATATTATTTATAAAGGGTTTACCAAAATCTGCCACTCTCCAGTCCAGTGAATCCAGCGGAGCCGATACGGGTTGGTAACCTTTGAGTCCGAAATCGGCCCAGTAGAGGCGTCCGGAATTATTGTCAATATGTGGATATTTGGCCCCGAAACGCGAGTTAGTGAGTTTGCGCATCAGTTTAAGGTCGGGGTTGTAGATATAGCTATTGACAAGGCCGTCCAGATCGGATGTAAAACAGAGACTGTTGCCGCTGACAGTCAGATCCTGAATGTATCTATGCTGGTCGGGGATTTCGTTGTGCCATACTCCGTTGTCTGAGGAGATCCCCGTCCAGTATATTCCCATTCCGGATTCGGTTATAATCAATGCGTACAGCGAGTCGCCGATCTGTGCTATTTCGGTAATCTGACCTCCGGGCGGTGCCGGGATTCTCTTTATCACAAAACCCTCTTTTTTGTCTATCTGCACCAGTTGGGATCCCCCTCCAATGGGATATTCTACCACGAAAAGGGATTGCCCGTCAGCAGAAAGTGCAGGGTTGAAATATTTGGTGCGGGAGGTTATATCTCTGATTTCTTTGCTATTGAGGTCATAGCTGCGTATAATGGAGAAATTTTGCAGTTCCCAACGCAGGTCAGGTATCGTTTCAGCCCATATAAGGGTGCTATCCCCATCAGATATAATATTACTGGTGGTGGGTGCAAAGGGTCTTATCCTACGTTCTTTTCCGAGAGTGTCTATTGTTACAAGCATCCTGGAGTCGTGGTACCCGCTTTTAGTAGCAATAATGCCCTTTTCAGTCGGAAGAATGTCGGTATAACCGGTGTATATACGGGGCTCTTTAGCCAGCAAAGGCTCCGCTATGTGATAGGGTCCTCTGCTGAGATAATCCTTCTGCCACAGATCACTCATGAATGAGACTGCCAAACGCCAGTGTCTTCTAGGTGTGCGTCCCGTGGCCCTGATAAAGCTGGTATTCCATACGCCGAAGAAATCCCACCATCTTTTTACCTGTATTGACATTGCATCACCGGTAGCATAATAGTTACCGGATGCATATCTCATCATACTTGTCAGCATATAGCCGAAAGCATATTTGTTGGGAGCAAAATGCCGATATGAACCATACCTCCAATGGTAATATGAACGGATATCATCTTGTAGAAATGCTGTTCTGTAGTACATCAGAAATTCCCCGCTTCTACCGCGGCCGGCGTTGGAAAAGTCGCTCTCGTTTAGGACTGCATCTCCTTCCAGAAGCCACACAGAAGGGTAAAATCCTATGCCCAGTGCCAGCGACTGCTCTCCAAAGAGTATGTTGAAAAAACTGAACACCCCCTTTGTGTAGTGCTGCATCTGTCCGAGGTGTCGCCCTTCGTGGAGAGCCAGTTGTGTCTCCCAGTTTTGGGCATATCCTCCGGTTGCCGGCGGCGAGGTGAATATTTCCATTCGCCTTGGAGCCCACACTACGGTAGCATTGCTTGTAGTGGTATAAGGGTGAAGGATTATGGGCATTTTAGGTGACTCTATCCTGAGTCCGGCAAGGTTGGTGTGCCGGTGTTTCTCAAAAAGATAGAGATACCTTCTTGCCAGGGAGTCGGTCTGTTGCGGATATATGATTTTGTATGTATCTCCCCGTATGATTGACCACTTTGCATTAGCGGGGTCGTTGCCGAGTGTGTAATACTGCGCCGCTGCCCGATTCTGTGACAACAGAAGGGCTGTGAAGAGTATTAACGGGAAGGCTAAACGGCCAACAGGAGATATAACTTTCATAAAAAAAGGGGCTCAAAGATAGCACTTTTGCGACAAATAGATGCAAAAGCTTTACCAGCCGACATTCTTCTGAAGCCAGGGGATGATTTTTTCAGGCGGGGCATCCTTGAAAATAACTTTCTTCTCTTTGTCAAGCAGATAGAGTGAAGGTATTGCGCGGATATTGTAAATGGTCTGCATATTCAGTACCAAATCCTGGTCATATCCGTTAATCCAGTTTTCAGGATAGTTCGACTGGTAGTCGTACCATTCGGCCAAGTCTGCATCCGGATATATATTGAGTACAGCAACTCTCTTCTGCTCTATAAGTTGCGATATTTCAGGCAAACCGGCGAGAGCATCGATTATCTCCTTGCAGTTTTGACACTCCGGGTTGCTGAAAAAGAGCAGCACATATTCGGCTTTTACCTGGTGCAAGGTGCCTGTCCGGCCATTCTTTAGGGTATATTTGAAATCTGCCGCCTTTGTGCCGATGCGGTTATAAGAGCATAAGCGGTGCAAATGGCTATAGTGCATTTTTTCTTCGTCGGTAGTAAAAGGCGACTCCTTGAGATGAGCCAGTACGGGGAGAAATATCTCTTCGTTTCTGTAGGGAGAATTGGGGTCGTAAAGATATTTCTCAGAAAGCTCGGTGATGGTTTCCCACACTTTGCTTTCCGGATGGGAGAGTTTGTGTCTGGATGCGCGGGCAAGCATAGTATCCTGAGCAGCATTCATTACAGGGAGGGTCACATTATCCAGCGCCGTGAGATATATAGCAAAAGCCTCTTCGAAATCGTCGTGAGTGACTCCCATCACCAAAGTGGTATCTTTGGAATATTCGACCCCCGGAGCGTACAACTTATCCCAGAAATGAAGGGAGATATATTGGAAAGCCTGCTGCATGTTGCTGCTGAGCATTGCGGGTACCTGAGGAGTGGGAAATGGTCTGGCCGGTAAATCAGTGGTGTTCTTACAGGCAGTAAGCAGTAATACTGATGCAAGTAGAAGAGATATCAGTGATTGTTTTGTCATCATGGATCAATTTTTTTGCAAATGTAAAGAAAATACTGTGACAAATTGGCAGAAATATGCCGGTGGCATTTATTTTGCCGAAATTAAAGCACAAGATTTAAAAAACTAAACATTTCATATTATGAAGATTAAACCATTGGCAGACAGAGTTCTGATTGAACCTAAAGAGGCGGAAACAAAGACCGCAGGCGGATTGTTCATTCCGGACACCGCAAAAGAAAAACCCCAGCAGGGTGTTGTAGTAGCCGTAGGTAACGGCAAAAAAGATGAACCTATGGAGCTTACCGTAGGCGATACCGTATTGTACGGCAAATATGCCGGCACCGAAATCAGTGTTGACGGTAAAGATTATCTCATAATGCGTCAGTCAGACGTAGTCGCAGTACTTAAATAATTAAAGAAATTTCCATATTATGGCAAAAGAAATCAAATTTGACATAGAAGCACGCAACCTCATTAACGAAGGTGCAGATGCTTTGGCCAACGCAGTAAAGGTCACTCTCGGACCTAAAGGCCGCAATGTAGTTATTGACAAGAAATACGGTGCTCCTCAGGTAACCAAGTATGGAGTTACCGTAGCCAGAGAAATTGAATTAGAGGACAGATTCGCCAATATGGGCGCACAGATGGTTAAAGAGGTGGCCTCACAGACCAACGATCAGGCCGGTGACGGCACTACTACCGCTACGGTTCTCGCACAGTCCATCATCAATGTAGGACTTAAGAATGTTACAGCAGGTGCCAATCCCATGGACCTCAAGCGCGGTATTGACAAGGCAATTGCCGTTGTTGTGGAGAGTCTCAAGTCTCAAACCACTCCTGTAGGTGACGACTACTCTAAGATCGAGCAGGTCGGCACTATCTCAGCAAACAATGACAACGCTATCGGTAAGCTCATCGCGGATGCAATGTCCAAAGTTAAGAAAGATGGTGTAATCACCGTAGAAGAGGCAAAGGGTACCACTACAGAGGTAAAATTGGTAGAGGGAATGCAATTTGACAGAGGCTATATCTCAGCATACTTCATGACAAACCCCGATAAGATGGAGGCGGTACTCGAAAATCCTTACATACTTATTACTGACAAGAAGATTTCCACAATGAAGGATCTCCTTCCTGTACTCGAGCCCATAGCAAGGGATGGTAAATCCCTGCTCATTATAGCAGAGGATGTGGAAGGTGAGGCACTGACTACTCTCGTAGTTAACAGACTTCGTGGTACTATTAAGATTGCCGCAGTAAAGGCACCGGGCTTTGGTGATCGTCGCAAGGAGATGCTTCAGGATATAGCAATCCTTACAGGAGGAACCGTAATCTCTGAGGAGAGAGGCTATACTCTTGAGAATACCACCATAGAAATGCTCGGAAAGGCAGAAAAGGTGGTAATCGACAAGGAGAATACAACCATTGTTAATGGTGCCGGAAAGAAAGAAAAGATCCAGGATCGCGCTAATCAGATCCGCAAGCAGATCGAAACTACTACATCCGACTATGATCGTGAAAAACTCCAGGAGCGTCTGGGTAAGCTTGCGGGTGGAGTAGCGGTACTCTACGTGGGTGCTGCCACCGAAGTTGAGATGAAAGAGAAGAAAGATAGGGTTGAGGATGCTCTCAATGCTACTCGTGCTGCAGTTGAAGAAGGTATCATTCCCGGCGGCGGTGTAGCCTTTATCCGTGCCACCTCTGCACTTAAGGGACTTAAGGGTGATAACGATGATGAGACCACAGGTATCAATATTATCGCACGTGCTATTGAGGAGCCCATCAGGATGATTTGCGAAAATGCAGGCAAAGAGGGTAGCGTGATTGTACAGAAAGTTAAGGAGGGTAAGGGCGATTATGGCTATAACGCTCATAC
>JAAZEZ010000062.1 GCA_012511975.1 Bacteroidales bacterium
ATCCACCGGCACTCTCTACATCTGTGAAAAGTTTCCAAGCAGCTTCTGCAAGAGAGTTGGTTAGGTTTTCGACATAGTAAGAACCTGCAGCAGGGTCAACAACCCTGTTGAAGTTTGACTCTTCCTTTAGGATACTCTGGATGTTACGTGCAATCCTACTGGAAAATTCACCTGGTACTTGATACGCGAAGTCAAAAGGTACTACCTCGAGATAATCGACACCTGCGAGGGCAGCACTCATCGCTTCAGTAGTTGCTCGGAGCATATTTACGTATGAATCATATACTGTCTGATTCCACTCGCTGGTATATGCAAAAATCTTCATCTTCTTTGCACAGTTGGAGTCAGCGCCATACGCCTCAACAACATTAGCCCAAAGCATACGAGCTGCACGAAACTTTGCAATTTCCATGAAGTAAGAGCTGCCCACCGAGAAAACAAAAACCATCTTTTTGGCCACATCCTTAGTTGAGAGGCCAAGATCTGTCAGGCGTGAAATATATTCGCTTCCTTCAGCCAGAGCAAATGCGAGCTCCTGCGTGGAGGAGGCACCGGCTCCATTGAAAGTTGTCGCATCTACAGTGATAACACGGATATTTTTGTATTCCTGCGTAGCTTTCACACACTCGGCAAGTTTCTCGAAAGAGGTCTCCTCACAGAAATAGCCCTTTGTGGTAAGAGTCATCAAAGGGTTAAAATCAAAGATTGCATTTACTGCCTCTTTGTCAACTCCGAGAGAATCAACATAAGCGAGGAATCCGGCGAGAGACTCAATATTTTGGATTGAGCATCCGCAGAATGATACGGGAACAACTGTCAAATCTATCCCCTTAAGAAGGAGTGCGTAATCCTCTTTGGTATGAATCTTCGTGGTATCAAGATAAAATCCAATGGATTCGAGACCTTTTGTCAACAGTACCTTTGCTTCGGTATTAGCCTTAGCAAAATCACCGTCGAAAGCTGAGATACCCTGATGGATATACCACTCGTTATCCTTCTTTGTTCCTCTGACAAAAGGAAAACATCCGGGTCTGCTACCCATATACCTAAGATTCTTAAGATCTTCAGCACGATAATAGGGACGCACATTGAACCCTTCATGGGTCCTCCATACAAGTCTCTTGTCGTAGTCGGCCCCCTTCAGATCTTTGATAATTACCTCTTCCCATTTCTCAGTAGGAACCGGAGGAAATTCAGAAAAAAGTTTGTTAGCCATAAATTATAAAGTTTTTATTATATTGTTTTAGATATTACCTTTGAATATCCTGCAAAAATACGATTTTCTTCTCAATAAAGGTACAAAAAGTGCTATATTTGCGCTCATATTGTAAAAATGAAAGAACAATAGATGGAACAAACAGATAAACTTAATAATCATGTGTACGACGATGACAGCATCGTCACTCTGGAAGACCTGGAACATATAAGACTTAGGCCGGGAATGTACATTGGACGCCTCGGAGATGGTACCGAACCGAACGACGGAATGTATGTGCTGATGAAAGAGGTGATTGACAACTCTATTGATGAGTTTGCCATGGGGTACGGTAAACAAATCAACATGGAGATCGAAGACAAGTAAAACCATATAAGAGACTATGGACGTGGTATTCCTTTCGGCTTTAGCGAGAAAGACAAGAGTGTCAACCAGCTAGACGCGGCTGTGACCAAGCTCCACACAGGAGCAAAATTTGATGACAAGACTTTCCAGAAATCGGTAGGTATGAATGGTGTCGGTCTAAAGGCTGTTAACGCCCTCTCCTCACATTTCACCGTACAATCTTTCCGTTCCGGAGAGACTCTTGCTCTTGAATACGAAAAGGGCATTCTCACTACTCCGGACTTCACTCCGGCACCAACTACGGAAAAAAACGGAACTCTGGTGACTTTTGTGCCCGATGATACACTCTTCGAACCCTATACATACAATATGGAGTACATCGATACGATGCTCCGCAACTATTCCTATCTAAACGTAGGTCTCAAACTCAGTTTCAACGGCACCGACTACAAATCCGAGAACGGGCTGCTAGATCTTCTCAACGACAACTTGGTCGAAGAGCCGCTCTATCCCCCTATTCACCTGAAAAACGGGGATATCGAGATAGTCTTTACTCACGGCAATGATTACGGAGAGAATATACACTCATTTGTAAACGGACAAAATACGACTCTAGGCGGCACACACCTCTCGGCATTCAGAGAAGCGCTGACTAAGACACTCAGAGACTATTACAAAAAAGACTTCAATCCGGTGGACATTCGCCAATCAATCATAGGCGCAGTCAGTGTTCGCATTCAGGAACCAGAGTTTGAGGGACAGACAAAGGTACAGCTGGGCTCCAAATATATGTGGCAGAACAAACAGGACGGCACCCACGGTCCAACCATATCAAAGACGATGACCGACTTTCTGATGACTGAACTGGATAACTATCTCCACAAAAACCTGGATGTGGCAGACATTATCCTTAAAAAGATACAGGAATCGGAACAGGAACGGACTGCCATCTCCAAAGTGAGCAGAAAGACAAGGGAACGTCTCAAAAAAGCCAACGTCTACAATAAAAAACTCAGAGACTGCCGGATCCACTATAATGACAAGACCACCAGAGGTGAAATGCATCCTCAGGCAAAAGAGACCACAATATTCATTACCGAGGGTGATTCGGCATCAGGATCCATCACCTCCAGCAGGGATGCAAACACTCAGGCTGTATTCAGCCTCAAGGGTAAACCCTTTAACTGTGCCAAGGCCTCCAAAAAGGACCTCTATGTGGATCGTAACGAAGAACTCTGCCTATTACAGTCTGCACTAGGTATTGAAGAGGATATTGAAAACCTGCGCTACAACTATGTGGTAATCGCCACTGATGCCGATGTGGACGGAATGCATATTCGTCTGCTGCTACTCACCTTTTTCCTAAAGTTCCACCCGGATCTGGTGCGTATGGAGCACCTCTATATACTTAAAACTCCGCTATTCAGGGTAACTGACAAGAAGACCAACATCTACTGCTACAATTCGGCAGAGAAAGACAAAGCTGTCAGCAAACTAGGCAAAAAGGCCGAAATAACCCGTTTCAAAGGACTTGGAGAGATTTCTCCCGAAGAATTCAAGGGCTTTATAGGACCGGAAATGCGTCTTGAAGCGGTACGCCTGACCAAAGAGGAGAATATCAACGATATAATTGAGTTCTATATGGGCACCAATACACCTATAAGACAAAAATTCATCAGGAACAATCTACGTTCCGATATCAACAATACCGAAGAAGTTCAATAATGTGGCGCAAATTCTGTAAATTTCTTCTGAAAAGTCTGGGCTGGAAAGTTACCCACGATACCCCCGTACCTGTAGACAAATGCATCATCCTGGGGGTACCCCATACATCTATATGGGATTTTGCTGTCTCCTATCTCTATTACATAGCGATAGGGGGAGAAGCAAAATGCATGATCAAAAAGGAGCTTTTTTTCTGGCCTCTGGGTTGGTTACTAAAAAAACTCCATGGGGTTCCCATTGACCGCAGCAGCGGGGCCTCAGTCGTCAGACAGATGATTGATATTTTCAATTCCCGCGAAAAATTTCATCTGGCACTTGCTCCCGAAGGAACACGTAAGGCTGTCAAAAGGTGGAAACTGGGATTTCATACCATTGCCAAAGCAACCGGTGTTCCGGTCTATCTGGGTTATTTCGACTGGGGACGCAAAGTTATAGGATACGGCGAGCGATTTGAACTGTCGGATGACCCTATGGCAGACCTACGTGAAATCCAGAAAATCTATAAGGCCATGGACCTCAAAGGCTTTCACGACGGATGCTTCGACTTTATGGATGGTATCTAGCGTACAAAGACAATAATTCTGGAAATTATGGCAAGGCCTGAGACCACTATGTAGAATATCATAGCGCCCTTGTTGTTTTTAGGTGAGGATAGATATTCAAAAAGAATCAGTGAAACAGGCACATACAGCATCACACCGTATGGATCATGATTGTCTGTAATAAAAACCGCACTAATCAGTAAAATCAGTATCGCAAAAAAGATGATGCGAATACAAGTATTTGAGTGAACAATCTTGTAACGGTTGAGATTGCGTAGCACATAAAAGGTTGCGATCAAAGCAAAACTGATAAGGAAAAGAGCGGCTGTTATTTCCACAGCAGAAAAATCAAAGGTATACCCGCCAAGAGTACTCATTGTGTCCCAGAAAGAGGCTATCAATCCATTCAAAAGTTCATTTCCACCAACTATATAACATATTGCACCGGCCATCACCGGAGGAGTAATTACCCCAAGAAATGAGGTAAAAACATATTTCAATTTTTCCTCTGAAGCTCTAATATTGACTAGTATGACTAGCGGAAAAATCCAAACCAGAGGGGGGTAGAATACCGATGCGGAACTAAACAGGAAAAACGAAACAAAGTTATTGCTCAAATATTGGACAGAGTTGCGATATCTGGCAGAGAAAACGAGCGACCAAAGCAGCAGCAGCGCCACGATATGAAAGGGCGAGAAAAAGATTACCCTCGGATTGTATACCACAAGGAAAATATACAGCACCGGCAGAAGATAGTTGATACCGGTGGTGTACATAAGATTAAACGAATAGATACTGACTGCGGTAACTATTAGAAAAACAACCGATAGAATATAGGATAGGGTGGTAGCACCGAATACCGTGTCAAGAAACCTCGGACTGCCAAAGGGTAGCACTGCATCATAATCCATAGGTCCCGTATCGACAAAGAAGGCACTCACGTAGAGCAATACCGCCAAAATCAGCAGTACTATCGTCCTTCCATTTATCTTTGATGTACTCACTTTACCCTCTCATTATCAGAAATCCAACAAGTCGCTGCCTATATCGTTGCGGTAAAAGATGCCTTCGAATGAAATAACAGAGAGCCTTCTGTAGGAGGCTATTCGTGCCTCATTCAAAGAATCAGCCAGGGATGTAACTGCCAGCACTCTGCCACCGGATGTCACCACTTCAGCTCCTGAAACAGCAGTACCGGCATGAAACAGAACAATATCATCTTCTCCGGAGTCAGTGTCTAGTCCCGAAATAGGAAATCCCTTGCCATAGCTTCCCGGATATCCACCGGAAACCGCCATCACTGTAACCGAACTCTTAGGCGATACCACTATCTTCTCCGATGAGAGAGTACCCTTTGCGGCGGCCTGAAGATGCTCCAGCAAGTCGCTGTCAATACGCCTAACGACTGACTCGCATTCCGGATCTCCCATCCTAACATTGTACTCTATCACATAAGGATCACCGGCGCAATTCATCAAACCTATAAATATGAAGCCGCAGTAATCCATTCCCTCCGCTGCAATACCGTGCACAGTAGGCTTTACTATACGCTCTTCGACTTTAGACATAAAGAGATCATCAGCAAAAGGAACCGGTGATACCGAACCCATGCCACCGGTATTGGGCCCCGTATCACCTTCGCCTATTCTTTTATAGTCTTTAGCATTAGGAAGCATAAGATAATCCTTGCTGTCAGTCAAAACGAAAACAGAGAGCTCAATACCGGAAAGGTATTCCTCTATCACCACTTTAGAACCTGCATCTCCGAAACGGCCTTCAAACATTGAGGCAAGCTCCTGACGGGCCTCTTCTATGGAATCGCTGATTATTACGCCCTTGCCGGCAGCAAGACCGTCTGCCTTAAGAACAAAAGGTGGCTTGAGCTGCTCCATAAAAGCATTAGCATCTTCGAGTTGAGAACTCTCGAAAGTCCTGTATGCAGCAGTCGGAATAGAGTATCTGGTCATAAAAGCCTTGGCAAAATCCTTACTGCCTTCAAGCCTTGCCCCATCACGACCGGGACCGATAACCATAAGTGAAGGCATCCTCTCGTGGAGAAAATCGGTGATCCCCTCAACAAGGGGGTTTTCAGGCCCCACGACTAGCATATCGACCGACAGGTTGGAAATATGTTGCGCGATAGATTCGAAATCTGAAAGACTGCAATTTACATTTGTCGCGAAAGAGGCAGTGCCGGGGTTACCCGGCATACAGTAAAGATGCTCTGCCAGAGGACTGCGGGATAATTTCCAGGCTAAAGCACTTTCCCTTCCGCCCGAACCCAATACAAGGAGATTCATACCAGTTGAGACTAATTTTGATAAAGATAGGTATAAAAATTGCTATATTTGAAGTTTAAATGGCAAAACTTCTGTGATGAAACGTACAGGCATACTTATACTCTTACTCCTGCTGACAGCTCTCTCCTGTGGTCCCAGGGCTGATATCCCTGAAAAGAAGATGATACAGATCTATTATGAGATCTCTCTTCTGGACAACTATGTCGACTACTATCCGGAAATGAGAGCCCAGAGTGACTCCATGAGGGTTTATGCCCCTCTGCTTGACAAATACGGCTATACCGAAGAAGAGTTTATCAATTCAATTCATTTTTACCTTAGAGATCCTGAGCGTTTCCTCAAGATGATTAAAGCAGTTGAAACAAAGCTAAAAGAGCGCGAAGAATATCTTACCGAACTGCAGCAAGCAGATGGAGATCTGGATAGACCGATGATGGAAGAGGCTGTCGATTTTGATGAGGGTGCACCCGTCGAGGAGCACATAGCATTTCCGGAACAGGAGGCCTCGGATCAAGATACCTCCGTTCAGGATATTTCTGCTCAGGATACCTCGGTTCAGGAATTACCTGATACTAAAAATCGTCGCACCACCACACGTGAAAAGCGTCTGACCAAAGAGGAACTCCTTGAACTAAGCAAGAAATTCAAACAACAAAAAACCAAATGATATATAGAGCCGACTATATTTTCCCAATTGACGGAAAACCAATCAAAAACGGATATTTGGAGGTTGACGACGAGGGTACAATACTCTCCTATGGTTCTGGAGAGAGTGTTGGCACAAAAAGTATATTGCCAGCAGAATATCTGGAGGGGATACTGGTTCCGGGGTTTGCCAATGCTCACTGCCATGTCGAACTCTCCCACATGAAGGGACTTTTCCGTCAAGGCACAGGTATGGATGGATTCATACAGCAGATCAATGCGTTACGCTTGACAGTGAGTCAGGAAGAACGAATCGCTGCACTGACAGAGCAGATGGAGCAAATGTATGCTGAAGGTGTCTCGGTAATGGCTGATATAAGCAACTGCGACGAGAGTTTCGAGTGTAAAGCCTCTTCTCCTATCTATACACGCACCTATTTGGAAGTATTCGGTACTGAGCCGGAAGATGCCCCGCAAATACTTGCGGGAGCGATTAAACTCCAGGAGAAAGCTGAGCGTATGGGGCTTGATGCCGCACCTACCCCCCATTCTCCCTATACGATGAGTCCGCTGCTCAACCGCCTCTCTGCTGCAGAGGGACTTAAATCCGGATATATCTCCTACCACAACCAGGAGAGCGACCAGGAGGAGGATATGATAAGATACGGCACGGGTGAACTTGCAGAGGATTACAAAGCACGCGGCTGCTCAATGCCACCGGTAACGGGCGAATCCGCTCTAAAATATTTTCTCGACAATCTACAGAAGGAGGTGAAAGCTCCGATAGAGGGGCGGGTCTTGCTGGTCCACAACACTGTTACTGACCAGAAGAGCATCGATGAGGCGCTGAAGGTACTAAAAAACCCCTACTGGGCAGTCTGTCCCCTCTCCAACATATTTATACATAGAATATTGCCCCCACTCGAACTGTTGATGGCCAACAATCTCACTATCTGTGTGGGTACTGACAGCCTTTCGAGCAACTTACAGCTTTCAATGGTGGAAGAGATTCGATGCATCCAGGGGCACTTCCCACATATCCCGCTTGAGGAGATATTAAAGTGGTGTTGTCTCAACGGTGCTTGTGCTGTAGGTGTAGAAGAGCGCTTTGGATCGTTTACACCCGGCAAAAGACCGGGCATAGTTCTTATTGACAATGTTGATTACGAAAAGATGGTGCTTACCAAGGAGAGCAGATCTAGAAGAATAATATAATAAAGGATAATGGCGATATATTTTGACAGTATAGTTTTTGGTCCGGTCAGAAGCAGAAGACTCGGCAGTTCGCTAGGGATAAATCTTCTGCCTCTCAAGGGCAAGATTTGCTCCTTTGACTGCGTTTATTGCGAGTGCGGATGGAACTCTGAGGGACACTCAGATAACAAAATTCCTACGGTAGAAGAGGTACGCGAGGCCCTAGAGAGTAAATTGAGCGAGTGTCATCGCGACAATATTCCTGTGGATTCCATCACATTTTCAGGTAACGGAGAGCCTACATTGCATCCTGATTTCCCTGAAATCATAGATTATACGATACTCCTTAGGGATGAACTTTTCCCAAAGGCCGTCATCTCGGTGCTCTCTAACGCCACAATGCTGGGTAGACCGGGAGTCAAGGAAGCGTTACGTAAGATCGAGAATCCGATTCTTAAACTTGATGGTGTGGATAAGGATTATGTCAAGCTAATCGACCGTCCTCAAAATCCCAACTACAGCATCAGCGAAGTGATTTCAAATCTGGAGTGGTTTGAGGGGGATTTTATCTTGCAAACTATGTTTTTGCGTGGAGTAGTGAATGATGTGGAAGTGGATTCGATGAGGAGTGACTTATTGGAGAGATGGCAGAGAATGGTTATTGCGCTGCGTCCCCGTGAAGTGATGCTCTACACCCTTGATAGGAAGACTCCGCTTTCTACACTGGAAAAGGTTTCAGTTGAGGAGATGGAGCTCGCCGCTGCGCCTCTGAAGGAAGCGGGAATAAAGATCCGCATTAGCGGATAAGGGTTGCGGGTTGCGGGGTTTAGTGTGGAGTGTGGAAAATTATATATTTAGCTAAATTCAAATAACAAGGGCGTAGAAAATTTTTGTATTTTCGAAGCCGTGTTATTTGAATAAAATATACGGAATAAGTGCTGAGTGTAAAATATGGAGTATGGAGTATAGAGTATAGAGTGTGGAGCATAACTCGAAACTCGAAACTAAAAACATTTTGTTACAAATTATAAAAAAAAACATATGAGAGTCGTAATACAAAGAGTTTCTTCTTCGAGTGTCAGCATAGGCGGCGAAGTGGTAGCAGCCATAGGTTACGGCATGATGGTGCTTGTAGGATTTGAAGAAGCGGACACACAGGAGGATATCGACTGGATGTGCCGCAAGATTGCTGCATTGCGAATTTTTGACGATGAAAATGGAGTAATGAATCTCTCCGTAGTTGATACCGACGGCGAAGTACTGGTGGTGAGCCAATTTACGCTTTTTGCCTCAACTAAGAAGGGCAACCGTCCCTCCTATATCTTTGCGGCAAAGCCGGAAACGGCCATTCCCCTTTATGAGAAATTCAAGAAAACTCTCTCCGACTGCATCGGAAAGGAGGTGAAGTGTGGCGAATTCGGAGCAGAAATGGAGGTTGCACTGGTAAATGACGGTCCTGTAACCATAATTATCGATAGCAAAAACAAATATTAAAATTTGATATGAAAGAGATTTACAAAAATATTCTCGGGATGATCGACCTGACCTCCTTAAATGCCACCGACACTCGCACATCAGTTAAAGCCATGGTGGAAAAGGTCAATAATTTCAATAATGTTTTCCCGAACTATCCCAAGCCCGCTTCGATATGCGTATATCCCAATTTTGCCGGAGTCATAGTAGGTGCTCGCAAAAGCAGGGATATTCGTATCACAGTAGTTGGAGGCTGCTTCCCTGCATCTCAGAGCCCACTCAAAGTTAAGGTGCTGGAGTGTACCGAGGCGGTGACCGACGGAGCCGACGAGGTAGATATCGTCCTGGCACTCAACTCATTTCTCGACGGGCGTCCTGAAGAGACCTCAAGAGAGATTTATGAAATCAATAAGGCTGTAAAGGCGATAAACTCCGATGTCCACCTCAAGGTTATCCTGGAGACAGGCGCATTAAAAGATGCAGCTCAGATAGAGCAGGCATCCATGCTCGCAATGGAGGCCGGAGCGGACTTTATCAAGACATCTACAGGTAAAATCTCCCCCGCGGCCACTCCTGAGGCTGCCCGTGTGATGTGTCAGGCAATTGCAAAATATCACAACAAGACCGGACGCAAAGTGGGATTTAAACCCGCCGGAGGTATCTCTACACCTGAAGAGGCGCTGGTATATTACAATATCGTTCGTGATACGCTTGGCAGTGAATGGCTCACTCCTGCACTTTTCCGTTTCGGAGCAAGCCGGATGGCAAACAACATCCTTTCTGCACTGGAAGAAAAGGAAGTGAAATATTTTTAGATATACTTTATATTGTCAGCAATCATAGCTACGAGCACTTCTCTGGCCTCTTTGCTGGCCCATCCGATATGAGGGGTAAGCAGCAGCTTATCCCTCTTTTGCATTGTCAAATAGGGATGGTCTGCGGGTAGAGGCTCTTTAGTGAAAACGTCCACCGCTGCACCGGCAATTATTCCTTCATCCAGGGCAGCAGCCAGATCCGCCTCCTTGATGATACCTCCCCTGCCCATATTGACAATATATCCCTTAGGATTCATCGACTTCAATTCCTTGCGTGTAATTAAGTCTTTTGTGCGCTCATTAAGCGGTGCGTGAATCGATATTACATCACTCTCAGCAAGCAGTTGTCCCAGCTCTTTAGCCGGATATCTGTCGGAATGTGCCTTCCCGGAAGTAGGAAAATAAGAGACCGTCATGCCGAAGACTTCAGCAATCTGTGCTACTCTGGAGCCGATGTTGCCAAGACCTATTATGCCCAAACGTTTGCCTTTAAGTTCATAGAAGGGATTTGTGACATCGGTAAAAGATCCGGCTGCACTGTAGTGGCCACTTTTGACGACATTGTCAAAATAGGAAGCCTTGCCTACAAGATTGAGAATGTGCATGAAAGTCACCTGAGCAACACTTTCAGTAGAATAGTTGACTGCATTGCGTACCGGAATCCCTTTGGAGGCGGCGTGGACTAAATCCACATTATTCATGCCTGTAGCAGCCACACAGATGAGTTTCAGGGCCGGATTGGACTCCATCTCTTTTTTACCTACCCATACTTTATTTGTGATAACTACATCATAGCCTTTGATACGTTCAACTACATCATCAGGAGCTGTGGATGGATATGTTGTCAATTCTCCCAAAGAAGAGATCGGCTGTAAGGAAACATCCTCCCCTATTGTTGCCGAGTCAAGAAAAACAATCTTCAATTTCCGCATATCCTCAAGTTTTAATACGAATACAAAAATAACAAATTATTATTGTTAACTTTGTGTGTTTTGAAAAAACTATTGAACGACGTGAGAACAAAGAAATTTTATACCGGTAAGACAGCGCTTGTAACAGGTGCCGGATCCGGCATCGGTGAGGCTATCTCTTGTAACATGGCCAAAAACGGCGCAAATGTAATTGTAACCGGCCTTGGTATGGACCAGTTGGAGAGGGTATGCGAAAAATGCCGCAGTTATGGTGTAAAAGCGTGGCCTTTCGAATTTAACCTGGAAAAGAGGGAGACCATTGATGACCTGGTTTCATTTCTGGAAAAGGAAAATCTGAAACCTGAGGTCATAATATTCAATGCTGGTATTTCACAGAGGGCACTCGCTCTTGACACCGATTTCTCCGTAGACCTCAAACTTATGAACATCAACTATTTCGGTTCGGTCTACATGACGAAAAAGCTTGCTCCGATGCTCAAAGCAGCCAAATGTACACACATTGGTGTCAATACCTCTATTTCAGGACTCTTCGGATTTCCCCTCAGATCGGCATATTGTGCCTCCAAAAGAGCTCTGTTCGGCTTTTTCGAGTCGCTGGACTTAGAGAATGACAATATCAAAGTGACATTCATTATTCCCGGACGTGTCAATACCCAGATCAGCAAAAGTGCAGTTTTGGCTGACGGCAAACCTTACGCCAAAATGGATCCCGGCCAGGCGAACGGCATGGATGTCGATCTTTGCGGTAAAGCCGCAGTCAGGGCTGTCGCTAAAGGAAAACACAGAAAGCTCATCGGACGCATTGAACTGCTGATGTGCTATATTTACAAATACACACCGTGGCTCTATTGGAAACTAGCTAAGAAGATTTCCGCCACCTGATCCAGTTAAAATATGAAAGAGAGAATCAAAGTTATCAGCGCCATTCAGCAGGTAGGTATTGGAGTACCCGATGCACAAGCTGCCTGGGAATGGTATATCGAACAATTTGGAATTGATATAAGAGTACTTGCCTCCGAAGGAGTAGCTGACAGGATGCTGCCCTACACCGGTGGCAAACCACAGCCAAGATTTGCCATTCTGGCTCTCAACCATCGCGGAGGCGGCGGATTTGAAATCTGGGAACCCCGTGGCAGAGAGCTCAACTGGCCTGCCTCTACCCCACTTTTGGGTGATACCGGCATCTTCATCTGCAAAGTGAAATGTCCTGATGTACAACTGGCGTATGATACCTATAAATCAAGAGGTTTGGATCTGCTCAGCGCTCCATGTAAGTCATTTGCCGGACTGGATCACTTCTACATGAAAGATCCCTGGGGCAATATCTTCGAAATAGAAGAAGACTACTTTGAGTTCACAAAGGTTAAAGGTGCCATTACAGGTGGCTCCAACGGAGTTGTACTGGGAGTTTCAGATATGAAGAAATCGATTGATTTTTATGGCAAACTGCTCGGTTATGACCGCAAGACAGCTGATGCCGAAGGCCTGTTTGAAGATATCAAAGGAGTCCCAGGTGCTGAACATAAGTTACGCCGCGTAATGCTGGAGCGCTCCCAACCTCTTCAGGGTCCCTTCAGCGAAGTACTTGGTACCACCCATCTGGAATTGGTGCAGTCGCTTGACCGTACTCCTGTCAAACTCTATCAGGACCGTCTTTGGGGCGACCCCGGATATATCCATCTCTGTTTTGACGTACGCAATATGGAAGCCATCCGCAAAGATTGTGAAGCGGCAGGACACCCCTTCGTTTGCGACAGCGGATCGGACTTCGGTATGGGCGAAGCCAATGGTCATTTTACCTATATTGAGGATCCTGACGGCACATTGATTGAATTTGTGGAGACCTACAAGG
>JAAZEZ010000004.1 GCA_012511975.1 Bacteroidales bacterium
CCTGTGCTACCTGAAACAACAGGCACACCGTCAACTACATAGAGAGGGGCGTTGGAGGCGTTCATAGAACCGATACCGCGAATACGAACGGCTGAACCGGAACCAGCCTGTCCCGAAGTTGTGGTAATCTGCATACCTGCAATTTTTCCGGTGAGGGCTTGTTCAAATGAAACTGTAGGCACATCCTTGATGGCTTCTTGTCTCACAACAGAAGCTGCACCTGTATATGTACCCTTCTTTGCCGTACCATAAGCCACGACCATCACCTCTTCGAGAGCCTCGGCATCAGGACTAAGGACTACATCGATTCTGGTCCTGCCTCCCACCGGGATTTCTGCATTCACAAAACCGATAGAAGAAACAACGAGAGTAGCATTTGAAGGCACATTGTCCAAAACATACTCTCCATTGTCAAGAGTGGCGACACCGTTCATAGTACCTTTTACAATAACGCTTGCAAAAGGAATAGGTGCACCATCCTGAGAAGAAGTTACCTTACCGGTAATTCTTGTTTGTGCAAAAGCGACATTAACTGTCAATATCGCTAGTGCAAGAAGTAAGATTTTCTTCATAGATAGTTTTTTTGTGTATTAATAATTAAATAATTAGGGTTGATTTATTTCCACGTTCGTAGAGTTTTCCTGTATTCAAGTCATAAAGTTAAGGATTAATATTCATAATGACAAAATATTTTTTTCAATGCTTCCGAAAATCGGAAAATTCAGCCCCTAAATATAACTTTTATGGCAGTTTTTAAAAAAATAGTAAAAAAAAGTTCTTCTCTTCTCAGATTTTTTTAGTTATTTTTGTGTTATAATGAAAATAAACTTTAGCATCTGCGCCAAAGTATAACCTACTAACTTAAAAATATTCATTAACCAAACACAAAACTAAAAATCTATGAAGAGATTGATGTTAATTGCGCTGTCCGCAGTGATTTGCAATGTGGCATTCGCGCAGATTAGGGTTACAGGAAAAGTAACCTCATCTCAAGATGGCTCGCCCGTTCCGTTCGCGAGTGTTGTCGTGAAGGGGACAATGCAGGGTATAGCCACTCTTGATGACGGAACCTATGTGCTTGATGGAGTTCCGGCTAACGCTACTCTTGTCTTTTCTTCCATTGGCTTTAGTGACCTGGAGGTTCCCGTAGAGGGACGTAACGTGGTCAATGCGATCCTCACACCTGACGCAGAAGCTCTGGAGGAAGTTATGGTCGTAGCCTATGGTACCGTTAAGAAAGGATCCTATTCCGGTTCTGCCACGGTTGTCGATCAGGAGACTATAAAGGATGCTCCTATTGTAAGTTTCGAGCAGGTTCTCGCCGGTAAGGCTCCCGGAGTTCAGGCCGTATCAATTTCAGGCCAGCCCGGTGCCGATTCACAGATTCGTATCCGTGGCTACGGTTCATTTAATGCCGGTAATGCACCCCTGTATGTTATAGACGGAGTGCCTGCTACAAGTGGCAACTGGTCTTCCGGTAACGCATCTGCAAGTGTTATGAACTTCTTGAACCCAAGCGACATTGAGTCTTTCACCATTCTCAAGGACGCAGCGGCAGCTTCACTCTACGGCTCACGTGCATCCAATGGTGTTATCCTCATCACCACGAAGAGAGGTAAATCAGGCAAGCTCACCTCGACGTTCAAGGCAAGCGCCGGTTTCTCTTATTTTGCTTACAATCACTTACCCCTTGCAACAGATGAGCAAACCGAAACATTGCACAGGGAAGCCTGGACCAACTATGGTAACGCCAACCCTGCCAGATGGGCAAGTTACGGTTCACTTGATGCATACGTAAATGCAAAGGTGGAAGAGAACTACCCTTCAAAAGATGAGAGTAAGTATATATACAAGGATTGGGAGGATGTAATCTTCCGTACCGGTATAATTCAGAATTATGAGTACAGCATATCCGGCGGTTCAGATAGATCCAAGATTTATGCCTCAGTAGGCTACACCGACCAGCAAGGTGTTGTTGTGGTTTCTTACCTCAAGCGTCTCTCAACTACTATTAACGCTGAAAGCCAGATAAGCAAATGGCTCAAAATCGGTGGTAACCTCCAGTACTCATGGCAGTATCAGCAGGGTCACCAGGAGGGTTATGTTACCAAAGCTAACCCTATCTTTATGTGGAAGATCCCCCTCAGCGAAAGATGGCCTTATGCATACAAAGAGGACGGATCACTCTATCTGGAGTGCTGGAACCCCTCAATGACCACAGTAAACCCCTTGGGTTCCTGGGGCAAAGAGTATAACGACTACAACCAGAACCGTCTGCTCCTCAAAGCGTATGCTGAAGTAAAATTCACCGATTGGTTAAAAGCTAAGACCATTATCAGTAACGACTGGATCAACCAGAGAGACCGCTTTGCATGGTACTACGGACACCCCAACTTCTACGCTTATTCCGATGTCGGAGGTTTCATCTCTGACCGTAACCGTAATATCAGCCGCCTTGTAAGCTCCACAACGGTCAATTTTGACAAAACCTGGGGCAAACATCACTTGGGAGCAATGGTAGGATGGGAGGCAGAGCAGGAGACATACTTCTATCTCGGCCTTGCAAAGATTGACTTCTCGCACCTGGGTGCCACGGAGTCTATCCTTGCTACCGGCTTTGACAACGGTCGTTCATATTCTCAGGCTGATGCTCTGCTTTCAGCTTTGAGTAGTGTGAACTACGATTATGATGGCAGATATTACCTTACAGGCACATATCGCCGCGACGGTTCGTCAAGGCTTTCCAAGGAAACCCGCTGGGGTAATTTCTGGTCCATATCGGGATCGTGGAGATTCTCCAACGAAGAGTGGCTCAAGGCAGACTGGCTGAATGATGCCAAATTGCGCGCATCTTATGGCACCTCGGGTACGCTTCCTTCAAACTACTACGGCTACATGGCTGTCTATGCCTACACATCTTATGGTGACTTTGGTGCAAGCTACCCTGCAAACCTGGCCAACTCCGATCTCTCATGGGAAAAGAACACCAACTGGAACGTTGCTCTCGACGCAACCATCTTCGACAGATATACTTTCACAGCTGAGTATTACAACAAGCTCACCACCGACCTTCTCCTCGATGCGTCAGTGCCTACAACCACCGGTTTTTCAAGCACTCTGACCAATATCGGATCAATGGTCAACAGAGGTTGGGAGATTTCTTTGAATGTTGACATCCTCAGGACCCAGGATTGGGATGTGTCGGTAGGTGCCAACTGGTCATATCTGCACAATGAGATCCTCTCGCTCTCCAAAGAGGGAGAAACTATAGTTAGTACCCCACACATTTGGAAAGAGGGTTACAACTTCTACCAGTTCTACACAAGGAACTATCTGGGAGTATGTCCGGAAGACAATCATATGGGCAACTCACGCCTAAAAGCCGGTTACCCGATGTATGCAGAGGGTACCTTCTATGAGAAAGGCGCAACTGTTGACCAGACCGTAGTTCTCAAAGACGGCACTAAGATCGAGAAAGGCGGCACAATGCCTTACGACAGCTATAACTATTATCCTACCAACCGAAATAACGCAAGCTCAATGATTCTTGACGGCATGACCGCTATTCCGAAAGGATTCGGAGGATTCAATGCCAGCGTAAGATGGAAAGACCTCTCACTCTCAATGTCATGGGCTTACAGATATGGAGCATATGTTTGGAATGAGGCAATCGAGCAGATCAGTAACGACGGTTACTACACCTTCCACAGAAATATCGCTGCTCATCAGGTTGACACCTGGTCACCTTCCAATCCTAACGGAACACAACCTCTCCGTATCGTTGGTAACAACCAGGGTGGTTACTACTACTCAAGCAGATATATTAGTAAAGCTGACTTCCTCAGGCTAAAAGACCTGACTCTCTCTTACAACATTCCCCGCACTCTCCTCAATAAGATCAATATGGTAAATGCACGCGTATATGTGTCAGGTACCAACTTGATTACATTCGCCAACACAGATATCGATCCTGAGGTTACCGTGAATGGTAGCTACAGTTATGGTATGCCTGCTCTGAGGTCTGTTTCATTCGGTCTCGAAGTAAGCTTCTGATTATGAAAATCAACCCTAAATTAATATATGTACAAATGAAAAAATTTATTTTTAGCATAGTAATTGCGGCCGGTATGGTGTTAGGGCTCTCTTCTTGCGAAGGCTTCCTTGACAGAATGCCTACCGACTCCGTCGTATCTGAGACTGCTATGGCAACGCTCTATGACGCAGGGGTTGTTGTTAACGGTCTTTATACACCATTAAAATACTACACAATGTATGGCTCCTGGTGGGCATACATGGGTGATATGAGAGCTGACAATATCTATCCCAGACAAGTTAGTGGCACAGGCAATATTTTCTACTGTCTTGACTATGATTCAGAAGCCAACACCTATTTCGGTTTCTGGAACAACTACTACAATGTCATTATGAGAGCCAATTCCGTCATCGAGAACATTGAGACTCTACCTGCATCAGGTGCAGCCCAGATTGCACAGAGAAATGACTATCTCGGACAGGCTCATGCGATAAGGGCTCTCTGTTACTTTGACCTCGCAAGACTGTACGGATACCCCTACCTTATGGATAAAGGTGCTTCTCTAGGCGCAGTTAACCTTGAAACTGTGTCATCACCTTCAGAGGCAAAGGTTCCCAGAAAGACAGTTGCCGAGACCTATGCACTCGTGCAAAAAGATCTCGAAACTGCAGTCGGACTGCTCTCCAAGCAGAAAAACACAGGTCACTTCAACTACTGGGCAGCAAGACTCCTCCAGGCTAGAGTACACCTCTACAAAGGTGAATATGCCAATGCATACACCTGTGCTACCGAAGTTATCAATAGTTCTCCCTACAGGCTTGCCACCTACGAAGAGTATCTAGATTACTGGGGAAGGGAAGGCCATGATGAGAGCGTACTCGAGCTTCTCGTGACTGTAGATAGCGATATTGACCCGGACGGCGGTTTCTACACAATCTACCACAACATGTGGTTTGATGACAAGAATGCAGGTGGATCTGTAATTCCTACACGTAAATGGAGAAATCTCTTTAAGGATACCCCCAACGATATACGTGGTCAAATGATTGCCTATGACGACCCCGTAACAGGAGCGCGTCAAAGCGGTGATTACTGGCTCAGGAAATTTATAGGCAACAAGGACAGAGTATACACATTCCGTCGTAACAACCCCCGTGTGATGCGTATTACTGAGGCTTATCTAATCGCAGCTGAAGCCGCTTTGGAGACAAACAAAGCGACAGATGCAAACACCTATCTCAACAAGATACGCAAGAGAGCCGATCCTACAGCTCCCAATGTTACCGCAACTCTCGAACTGATCCAGTTAGAACGTCAGAAAGAGTTTATTGGAGAAGGGCACCGTTTCTTTGACGTTATGCGTCGTGGCGGCACCATAACCAGAGATCCCAGCGATCCTCACGAGTATGCTGTAGGCAGCGTTTACAAGCAATCCTTCAGTTGGGACTATGAAAAAATTGTTCTCCCGATATCACATACCGAGAGACTCCTCTATCCCGAGCTCCAGCAGAATCCTGGCTACAAAGATTAATCTTTGCAGTACTATTTAATAATACAGGGTGGCCAATAGGTCACCCTGTATTGTTATCAACTCATCAATATTATTTTTTTACTTTAGCCTTACGGAGAGCCCGACGAAGTTCAGCCGCTTCACGACGTTCCTGACGACGTAACTTCCACTGCTCGATGCGTTCTTTCCACCGTGCCTTACGGAGAGCCTTTCGTTCAGCACGAGCAACAGCTTTATCTGAGTCTTGAATTTTGATTTCCGAGTATTGAGTAGTGTCAATGGGGGAAGTTCCCAATTTTGAGTTCTGGGTATCAAGAGTATCAGGTAATAGAGAGGGCGATTTCTCCTCCTCTACTTGCTGCTCTTCTTCCTTTCGGACAGGGATTACTGCCTGCACACTATCTGTCACCGAAGCTACAATTCCTGTAGTATCCTTAGACATTTCGCGAATCAGGGTAGTATCAAGTTGAAGAGTATCGAGTTCTGAGTTCTGAGTATTGAGTAGAGTATCGCGCAAGGAATACTCAAGATGGAGCGTGTCACGTAGCAAAGTGTCAAGCAACAAAGAATCAAGGAGCAAAGAATCAAGGAGCAAAGAATCAAGGAGCAAAGCCTCAGCCTTGAGTGAGTCAAGTTCCCTGCGGGCCTCTTCTCTGGCTTGGTTAATCTGGCGCTCTCTTTCTCGCTCTGCACGGGTATTTATATTGATGATAACCTTTCTCATATGATTGTCATAATACCTGTCGGAATATGTATAATCAGGTCTGGAGACATGAACATATCTATCCCTTTGAGATACATATACCGGCTCTGAGGTGATATCGAAGCGGTCTACAGGTCGCTCATCACCTCTCCATTCAAATCCCTTGAGGCGCTGCTTTTCCATTTCAAGATCCCCAACGGGGTAGGCATCACTCTTAATCTGTGTAAGGTAGATCAACCGCTCGGCATTACCATCCTTGATGACTGCAGTCATCGATTCCGCCTCTTTGACATTGACCGTAGTGATGGTCTGCTCTTCCACTACATAGAAGATGGCATATACGCTTCCGAGAGCATCATATCTGTAGAGTTGGTTTTCTCTGAAAAAACCCATCATCTCAGCACTTTTGATCTGGTTGTAGTAGAGGGTATCTTCCTGCGTAGTAATCATCGCATTATCAAGCATACTGCCCCTATAGAGGTTACCATCCTTTAACATCAGCTGCATTTCATCAGATGTAAGTTGGTTTTTGACCTTATTCCAAAGTATCGGTCTGCCGAATAATTGTGCTATAGAGTCAATTTCTGAAAAGAAAAGCGAATCACAGCGCATCTGCAAATCTGATCTCCACACCCTTACATTACGGTATGCAATAATATGTTTAAGTGCGGTACTATCCGGAAGTTCAGACAACGGTTCCTGCATATGAGTCATAGTGCTATCCGGAAGTCCGGACGGTGGTTGTTGTGTATGAGCCATAGTGCTGTCCGGGAGTCCGGACGGCGGTTGTTGCATATGAGTCATAGTGCTATCCGGGAGTCCGGACGGCGGATTCTGTACATTGACAAGGGTGTTATCCTGATTAATATCCTTAAGTGATTTTCGAGAGGAAAGTGTATCCCTAACGCCAATTGCGGCTGTACCCTTCGCTTGCAACGCAAGGGAGTCCGGAGCGGATTGGCCAAGTGAGTCAAGTATTGGAGAAACAGCGGAAGAGTCTTTCTGGGGAATATCCGACGGAAGTTTTCCCATTTCACGCATCTTCTGCTCCGCAGCCTTAGCGCGTTCTGCAGCCTGTTTGTTTCGGAGTTCAGTCAATGCGTCAAAGAGAATGCTCTTTTTTCTAGCAGCCGCCTTATCTATGGTCTCCTGCGAAATATAATTGCGCTTGATCGTGTATAAATGAAGAGTATCGGCCCCAAAGAACAAACTATCTACAATGTTATTTTCATTTTCACCGTAATAGACGATAGCAGGACGATCGGTGACGGTTGCAACCGTATCGCTGGTATAGATCAGTTTATTGCCCAAAAGGGTCATATAATCTTTTTCGTTCAGAATCTGAATATTATTGTACATTTCCGTACGACCGGTTTCCCTATGGTAATAGACCTCGTCGCACCACGCCTCGTAATCATCGTTATTCATATAAACGTTTGCCGCAAAATGAATGATACCCTCAGCATTATCATACCACCCCGCATCGGACTTTATGAAGCCATCACCTCTCCAAGTGTAGGTTTCAGGGCCAAAATACATCTTCTCCTCATCTGTCAGATAGCGCATCGTTGTAGATTTCATGAAGATTGTGTCAGTATAGAGTTCCACCTCCCCGTCAAATGTAAATGTTTTGATCTTGGAGTCATATGTGCCTCTACGGCTCTCTATGACCGACCCTTCCCTGTTTTTCATCGCACCGCCGGTTTCATAAGTGGCGACACTGTCTTTGGTATTATAAGCCATTCTATCAGAACGAAGGGTGTTACCCTCCTTGTCTACAAGTTCCACAAGGGGACCATTGAAACGTACCGTATTCTGTTCAATGTGATACATAGCAGACTCGCTGGAAAGCATTGTGCCGTCCTGTACTATCCTCACATTTCCAAAAGCTTCAACAAATTTTGCGCTGACATTCCAGATTGCAGAATCACATAATAAAAAGGTGTTATTGTGAAGAAAACGGGCCGGATTTCCCAGTACCCTGCGGAAATTCATTCCAAAATCTTCGAACTGTTGGGCAGAGGCGGCATCCACCAAACGGAAAACATCCTCTTCAGAGAGATTGCCCTGCGCTGCAAGAGGTAGCGCAAAAAGCACAATTACTGCAATATGAAGCGCTTTTCTGATAAAATTCATAGACTATTTAACCCAGCCTTCCCTCATGAAGTTGCACTCCTTGAAGAGAGGGTCTATCACTATAAAGGTACTCTTTTGCTTTTCCGTAATGAATTGGTCAATAGCTGCATTTGCATTCTTCCTATTGGCATCTTCAAGCAGGACATTGAAGTCTGTCTTATAATTTGCCACATGTGAAGGAATAATCTTTTCGAGCATAATGATTTTGTAAACAGTGTTGCCGCTGCGACCCTCGTTGTCAAGAGACTCGAAAGGCTCTGAAATATCCCCTTCCTGCATATCCTTCAGGACATTATAGTCGGCAGGCTTGAGTTGGTCTTTCTCAAAATATGATGATCCTGTATATTCGTCTGCGAGCAGACCGCCGTTAGTGGCGGTTTTCCGGTCTTCAGAGAGATATCTTGCTGCATTGAAAAACGAAATGGAGTCTCCGAGAATCCTGGTCCGGATAGTATCCAAACGGTTAAATGCTTTGACTTTATCCTCTGTAGTGTAATGTGGTTTGAGCAGGATATGGCGTGCATTGAACATATCACCTTCCCTGGCGATGAGTTCGATGAGATGAAACCCATCAGGAGTTTCTACAATCTGAGATACCTGTCCCACCTTAAGTGACATTGCGGCATCTGAAAAAGCAGGCCAAAATATAGATCTGGAGGCCATTCCCAGTTCGCCTCCTTTTGTATAACTGCCGGGATCTTGCGAGTAAATGCGTGCAAGCGTGGAAAATTTTTCTCCTCCTACGATTCTCTCCCTGAGTTCAAGAAGTCTCTCTTTTACTTCAAGTTCAGCAGCCTCTTTATCCGGATAAAGCACTATCTGACGGATACGGTACTGTGTGGATACAATGGGTAAATCCTCTTCAGGAGTTTCTTTGCAATATTTTTCTATGTCAGAAGGTGTAAGGTTAGGAATATTGCTTGCCACTTTGCGCTGCATATCCTGCATGAGCGACTGTTCGGTAAGCATCTCTTTCCACTCCTGACGAAGCTTATAGAGAGGTTTTTGGAAGTACTCTTCCATCTGCTTTTCACCACCGAGCTGCGTCATAACTTCATCAATGCGCTGGGAAAGTGCACTCTCTACATTCGCATCGTTGATCTCAAGGGAATCTATTCTCGCCTGATTGAGAAAAAGCTTGGAGACAAGCATCTCCTCCAGTATCTGGCAACGGGCGTTGCGGTCAGCCGTGAAGCCTCTGGCACTCATCATCTGCACTTCATTTTCAAGATCCGAGAGCATTATCATATCATTGCCGATAAGCACGATTGTCCTGTCGATCAATCCTTCCTGATACCGCTGTGCGGAAATCTCTGTTCCGAAAAGTGAGATAATGAAAAAGAGAGCAGTAGCGACAAAGGTTTTTTTCATATTTTTCAATAAATTTTTAGCGTTCCGTTGATATGGGCATCTTCAAGCAAGTCTTGTTCCAATTTAGACAAAAGTTCCTGTTTTCTTTTGCCAAGAATTGTTTCGCGTATCCTCGCCACATTGTATTCAAAGGGTGAAACTTCACCCGCATCCACCTTTTCCTCTATGAAAATAAGATAATTGGAGTCGTTAAACTTCATCTCACAACTTTTTTTGGGAAGAACCTCCCTGGTGCAGGTTTCGATATCGGTGCCAAGCTCTTTTGCAAGTTGAGAAAGGGGTACCCAATCCCCTCCAAAATCGGTATAACGCTCGGCAGAGGAATAACACAACTCTCTAAGTTCTGCCACATCCTGCTCCGAAGTAACAGTATATGCCCCTTTAACTGTTTCATAGTAGGGCGAACTCGCAGAAATTCTGATGACTCGTGCTTTAACCAGTGGATAGGGGAAAATACTGCTCGAGGGATGCTCCTCATAGTATAACCGAGCTTCTTCCAACGTCACGGTTGTGTCAAGCCTCTCCTCAATCCATCGCTTCTCAAATCTAAAACCCAGCAAAGTGCTGCGAAACTCCTCTACTTCTGCGGTCACATCACGCTCGGCCTTGGAGAGCTGCTCCTCAGCCTTTAGCAACATCAGGCGACCAAGAGCCCAGGTGTTGATATAGCGGCTGACCATAGTTGCGCTGTCTGCGGATGAAACACCCTCCGGCATTAAACGCACTATATCGCTTTCATAGAGCACCTCCTGCCCTATCCTCGCAACTCTACGGTCCTGACGACCCCTACCTCCCTTTTCGATAAAGGAACAGCCGGAGAGCATTAGCATCGTTAATATTGTCAGGAAAATTTTTTGCATAATGGACTATCTGGAGTAGTTAGGGGATTCGCGGGTGATCGTCACATCGTGAGGATGGCTTTCAACCATTCCCGCATGTGTAATTTTGACAAATTTTGCCTTGCGCAGAGCCTCAAGGTTGGCTGCACCACAATAGCCCATACCTGCTCTGAGACCTCCGATCAACTGATAGACAACCTCAGCCAAAGTGCCCTTGTAAGGCACCTGAGCTACAATTCCTTCGGGTACGAGCTTCTTGATATCTTCTTCCATATCCTGGAAATACCTATCCTTGGAACCTCTCTGCATAGCTTCAAGTGAACCCATGCCGCGATAGGATTTAAACTTACGGCCATTGAGAATGATGGCTTCTCCGGGAGACTCCTCAACTCCTGCAAAGAGCGATCCTGCCATAATGGTGTTGGCTCCGGCTGCAAGTGCCTTAACAATATCACCTGAGTAGCGGATGCCACCGTCAGCAATGATTGGAATACCGCTTCCTTTAAGGGCCTGCGCAGTATTCATCACTGCTGTGAACTGAGGTACTCCAATACCGGCAATAATGCGGGTAGTGCAGATAGAACCGGGACCGATACCCACCTTAACTCCGTCAACTCCACAATCTTTGAGAGCCAGAGCAGCCTCAGCAGTAGCAATGTTGCCGGCCACTATCTGCAGATGTGGGAATGCCTCTCGGATCTTTCTGATAGTCTGCAGCACAAAATGGGAGTGTCCATGTGCCGTATCGAGCACCACTGCGTCAATATCCACAGAAACCAGTTTCTCCACATCTTCTAAACTATGGCTGTTGATACCCACAGCAGCCACTGCGAGTAAACGTCCACGAGAATCCTTGCTGGCGGTAGGATTTTTTCTGATCTTCATTATATCGCGATATGTAATCAGACCTACCAGACGGTTGTTCTCATCCACCACGGGAAGTTTCTCGATGCGGTATTTGCTGAGCATTTCGGTAGCCTGAGGAATATCAATTGTCGGACCCGCCGTGATGAGGTTTTCAGAGGTCATCACCTCGGATATCGGAGTCTTGTAGTTCTCCTGAAAACGAAGGTCCCTGTTGGTTACGATACCGATAAGATAATTCTGCTCATCCACCACCGGAATACCACCAATTCGGTTTTCCGCCATCAGTTGGAGTGCATCACCCACCAAAGCATTATGCTTGATAGTGATGGGATCGTAGATCATAGCATTCTCAGCACGTTTGACCTTACGCACATGCTCCATCTGCTGTTCGATAGACATATTTTTATGGATAACTCCGATACCACCTTCGCGTGCTATAGCGATGGCCATATTTGCATCGGTGACCGTATCCATAGCAGCAGAGACTATAGGAATGTGAAGCGGTATCTCTCTCGAAAAATGAGTAGTGATATCAACTTCCCTGGGTAGCACACCGGACTCAGCGGGGATCAACAATACATCATCGTACGCCAATCCTTCCATTATGATCTTGTCGGAAAATTGTTCCATATCGCAATTATTAACAGTTATTCAATTATAAACTACAAATATAGCAAAAGTTCGTTTCAGAGCAATTTGCCCTGCCAACTATCGCGCTCTTCCAATCTTTTTTCGAGCAATCGTAGTAACTCTACGTTGCGAATGAGACCCCAAGGAGTAAACCTCACAAATCTCGGAGGCACTTCTCCTGCAAATCTTTCGATACAGATTTCCGGTCGCAGCCGCTCAAGTATATCTACAAAAAAATCAAGGTATTCGTCTAACGAAAAGGTGATAAAATCTTCCGGATGAGCCTCAATTTCCTGTTCCATGCGGGTTCCTTTGATAATCTGCAGCTGGTGAAACTTAAGCGAGGTGAGTGGCAGCGAATTGATCACTGTCGTACTCTCGAGCATCATCTCACGATCCTCACCCGGAAGTCCCAAAATGAAGTGCGCACAGACGTCAAGTTTGCGCTCTGCGGTCATCCTGACGGCATGAGCTGCCTGTTCAAATGTATGGCCACGATTGATGCGTTTCAGAGTAGCATCATAGCAAGATTCGATACCGTACTCCACCATCACTATGTATTCTTGGGAGAGTTCCGCAAGATAATCGAGTTTCTCCTCATCCACACAGTCGGGACGAGTTCCTACCGCTATCCCCACCACATCAGGATGTGAAAGAGCCTCGGTATAGAGCTCCTTGAGACGTTCAAGGGGTGCATATGTATTGGAATATGGCTGAAAATAGGCAATATAACTGCTTGCTGTTCGATATCTGCGACGATGGAACTCCATCCCTTCCTCCATCTGCTGTATAATACTCTTATCGGGAGTACTGTATGAAGGATGGAAAGCATTGTTGTCACAATAGGTGCACCCTCCGACGGAAACAGAGCCGTCTCGGTTGGGGCAGGTAAAGCCCGCATCTATTACAATTTTCTGCAGTCTGCTGCCATATTTGCTCTTATAGTATCCAACAAGAGAGTTGTATCTTTTCTTCATTTTTGCAACCAAACTTGCACAAAGATAAGAAAAAGAGTATTTTTGAGTTTTGAACCAAATATTTTTAAACAGAATGAAACGACTCCTGATTCCGGCTATCGCAGCCTTGATGATGATCCAATCTTGTGGATCCCCAGCAGACTCCTTCAAAGAGCAGTTTGATTCCATTTCCAATGAAATTAAAGAACAGTATGCTCCTGACCGCAGGGATAAGTGTTACGAACCGATACTCAAAGATGTAAATGGACAGAAGGTCCTATACGGCTCCACTACAGAGCAGGAAGCCAAGGATGCACTGCTGGCAGCTCTCTCAGAGAGGGGTCTCAATGTGCTTGACAGCATGATAGTGCTTCCGGATCCAACTTTTGAAGGCAAAACCTGGGGAGTTATATCACACTCGGTAGCCAATGTAAGATATGAGGCAAACTACTCCTCTGAAATGGCCACACAGCTATTAATGGGTACGCCGATACAATTGCTTGAAAAACGCAGTTACTGGTATAGGATCGTCACTCCCGAAGGCTATCACGCCTGGGTTACAGTCGGCAGCGTACAGAAGATGGACGAGCAGGAACTTAACGCCTGGAAGGCATCCGACCGTCTGATCATAACCACTTACTATACTCTCTTCCGAGAAAGGGCAGATCTCACATCACCGGTTGTAAGTGATGGAGTATGGGGCAATATAGTAGAGAAGGCCGGAGAGCAAGGGAGCTATTTCAAGGTAAAGATTCCCAATGGTAAGATTGCATTTATTCCAAAAAAGGATGCAGTCCCCTTTAACAGCTGGATTGCCTCACGTAACGCCACAGCTGAAAACATTATTGCCACAGGCAAGGCTTTCATGGGCTTCCCTTATCTCTGGGCCGGTACCTCCATTAAGGCTATGGACTGTAGCGGTTTTGTCAAAACTATTCTCTTCCTCAACGGAGTGATTACCCGTAGAGATGCCAGTCAGCAGGCAAAAGTTGGTGATGATGTCAATATCGAAGAGTTCCCCGGTGACCTTCAGCCCGGTGACTTGCTCTTCTTCGGCCGTAAAGCCACCGAAGAGAGAAGCGAGAGGATAACTCATGTTGGAATATATCTCGGAGAAGGCAGATTTATACATGCAGCCACCAACGTCCACACCAACTCCCTTATCCCCGATGCGGAAGATTTCTATGATGGTACTCTTGTGCGCGCAAAACGCATTATAAATAAGGCAGACGAAGTCCCTGGCCTGGTGTCAATAGCTAAGCACCCCTGGTATTTTTAATGAATATAACAACGAAAAAGATACAACAATGAGCGACAGAAGACAATTTTTAAAGGCCGCAGGTCTTATGACTGCTGCAGCTGCATTCTGGCACCCGAGAAATCTTTTTGCTGCAAACACAGCAAAAAGGAGCAAGGTTGCCACCAATAAGCTCGATCTCCAGTGGGAGAACTTCATGGGCAAAATGAAATATACTTTCACCATTTCCGGATCATCCCGGACAACAACGCCAATAGTGATCAGCCGCATCACCTGGAACGGATACGCCGGATACGGTGAGGCAGCGATGCCCCCTTACCTGGGCGAGACACAGGCCTCCGTGCATGAATTCCTCAAAAAGGTGGCCGAAACAGTACTGCCCAGGTTTGACAATCCGTTCCGCATCGAAGATATAATGGTGGAAGTGGACAAACTAGCCACCAACAATACCGCGGCCAAAGCTGCCGTGGATATTGCTCTGCATGACCTTGTAGGCAATATTATGGGGCAGCCCTGGTGGAAAATTTGGGGATTTAACCCCGACGACGCTCCCCACACCTGTTACACCATCGGCTATGATGCCAGCGACGATGTGGTAAACGAAAAAATAGAGGAAGCTTCCTGGACAAAAATACTGAAAGTCAAGCTCGGAATGACGGAAAAAGAGGATAAAAGAATGATCAACCTCATTAGGGCCAAGACCGACACCGTTATCTGCATAGATGCAAACCAGGGATGGAAAGACAAACACTACGCACTGGATATGGTCAATTGGCTTGCAGAGAGAAATGTCAATATGATTGAACAACCGATGCCCAAACTATTGATTGAAGAGACCGCCTGGCTAACTGAGCGCAGCCCCCTGCCCATTATCGCAGACGAAGCCTGTCAACGCCTGACCGACATCCCGAAACTAAAGGGTGTATATCACGGCATCAACATCAAGCTGATGAAGTGTACCGGTATGCGCGAAGCACGAGAAATGGTTTCCCTCGCAAACGCTCTCCATATGAAAATCATGGTAGGATGCATGACAGAAACCTCCGTTGCCATTTCGGCGGCAGCCCAGATAGCACCTAAAGTGCAATGGGCAGACCTTGACGGCAATTATCTCATCGCAAATGACTGCTTCGACGGAATGAAACTGGTGGATGGACGCATCACCCTGGAGGATAAACCCGGTCTGGGTCTTACCAAGAAGCCCGGTATCATCTCTTTGTAGAAAAAAATATTAATATTACCTTTGCGGCCAAATTAAAAAGGAATACAGATATGAATTTGAGAGTAATCAAGAAGGACATAGAGTTTCTTATCGGAGATTTTGTTGAAGATTGTCTGCTTTTTGCTATGTTACATCCTGACAAGGATCGTACCAAGGTAGAAGAACTCATAGAGAAGGCCAGCGATCTCGCGGACGGCCTCTTTTACAGAGTCAATCACCCTGATAAGAGCAGCAAAAAGGCAACTAAAGCACATTATAAGGAAATAGGTCATGACCTCATTAAAGGTCTTGACGACCTTTGTGAAGGACTATCGGCTCTTGCAAAATAGGCTTTCTTATTGAAAAGATCTCTGCGGAGCCTGCCGAACAACAACGGGGTTGACATGTCAGCCCCGTTGTTTTATTCTAATCACAAGAATTAATTATGATATCTCAGAAAAGAAAATTTCAGGTTTCACGGATCATTTCCAGAATTGCCACCACTTACGAGCAGAGGACTTTAAACTTTGCTCCGCTTTCCGATCCGAATCATCCTGAACATCATCGTTTGAAACAGCCTCTTTAAGAGGAGCCTCACTCTCCTCCATCTGCTTTTCAATTTTGTCAATTATTGGTTTGAAAAAATTGTGAATCGGATCACAGATACTTTTTTCTTCTTCAGTACGGGGATTGGTGATCCTGCCATTGATGCCTAGAATATCACCCGAATCGAAATTGATGGTAAGGTACCAGTTGCCTGCTCCTTCTGCAGAAGTGGGATCATCATACGTATTATCCACTTTCATTACGGCAACAAACTGTCTCAGCCGCTCCAAATCTTCGGGACCAAAAGTGAAAGAATAACCATCCCTATTGCCCTTGCTGAAGTATATAGTCGGATCCTCCGTTGTTGCATCAACATTATAGCAAACATGATTGAGATTATCGGGCAACCAATGAAACCTGAACCTTGTCATTTTACTCTCATTGACAGGATTCATTATTTCAACATCGTCAAAGCTACGGACATTGTAAGTATCTTGATCTTCCTCCAATGTGCCGGAAGCGCACTTATCTTCTACTGCATCACTGGTACAACCATCATCAACTATATCGTAGTTACATTCAGGTGAAACAATGCTATCTTCTTCGCCCGGCATCTTTTCCCACTTCTCGAAGTACTTTTTCAAAGCTTCAAACGCAGCGGCACCACCACGCGGATATTTCAAAACACCACTGGCACGGACAGTAAATCCATATTCGTATTTGAGATCAAAATACCAAGAATCTGCATCCAAGACCCTGACCGGAGGTTCATACCTCCCTTTGTAGGAGGTCATATTATGCTCATCAATAATTGCCTGAAGTTCGCTGAACACAGTCTCATCGGAAGTTATGATCCTTTTCCGGTCGGGATAATCCTCGTTTATGAGAATTTCAATCCTGCCATCATCCATACGGGAAACCTGGTATGAAAAACCGGAAAACTGTCTCATTCCACCGACAACCCTATAAGAAAAATAGTTCAAAGCGCCCCTATCATCTGCGGCAGTACCAAATAAATTCATCATAACAAGCAATAATATCAGCGATAATCTCTTCATACAGTTTCACCTGACAAAGATAGATAAAAAAAGTATGTAGTATGGAGTGAGTAGTATTATCAGAACTAAAAAACGGCCTCGAGGGCCGTTTTACTATTTCTTTCCTTTGTTGAAATCTTTGCGGAATCCTCCTTTTCGATCGCCGCGCTCGCCACTTCCACCGCTGTGGCTGCCGTGAGGACGGGGACCTGAAGGACGAGGCCTGCGTTTAGGCTCTATATAACCTTCAGGCTTCTCCAAAAGGGCCTTGCGTGAAAGACGCAGTTTATTGGTCTTGGGATCGATCTCGATAAGTTTGACCTCAACCTCGTCACCTAATTGGAAGAGATCCTCCACCTTTTCTGTCTTACCCCAGTCCATCTCTGAAATATGGAGCAGACCATCTTTACCGGGGAGAATTTCCACAAATGCACCGAAATCTACTATAG
This sequence comes from Bacteroidales bacterium, assembly GCA_012511975.1. Lineage (GTDB taxonomy): Bacteria > Bacteroidota > Bacteroidia > Bacteroidales > UBA932 > Cacconaster. The sequence goes on from JAAZEZ010000004.1 coordinate 17,537, forward strand.
ATACCACTGTGCCTTTATAGACTTGACCAACTTCGGGTACCGTGACAATAGCTTTGATACGTGCCAGTGCAGCATCCATCTTCTCCTTGTCAACTCCGAAAATGTCAACCATGCCGATAGGTTCACCCTTATCGTCCTTGGCCTCAGTAATGGTGATACTGGTATCGGTTTGCTTCTGAATATCCTGAATAACCTCTCCACCCTTACCGATAATTGCACCTATAAATTCACCTGGAACCACAATCTGAATAATGCGTGGTACGTGAGGTTTGTACTCTGCACGGGGCTCGGAGATAGTTTTGAGCATTTCATTCAAAATATGAGCACGACCTTGACGTGCCTGCTCTAGTGCCTTTTCCAGCACCTCATATGAGAGACCATCTACCTTGATGTCCATTTGGGTGGCTGTAATACCGTCTTTGGTTCCGGCTACCTTGAAATCCATATCTCCCAGATGGTCCTCGTCTCCGAGAATATCCGAAAGAATAGCATATTTACCGGATTCAGCGTCTGAGATCAGACCCATGGCAATACCTGACACAGGCTTGGAAATTTTCACACCGCAATCCATAAGAGCGAGAGAACCCGCACAAACGGTAGCCATCGAAGAGGAGCCGTTGGATTCGAGGATATCGGATACTATGCGCACTGCATAGGGATTATCCTCTCCTACCGGTACAACCTCTTTGAGTGCCCTGAATGCGAGATTGCCGTGGCCCACCTCTCTGCGGCTAACACCGCGGGATGCTTTTGCTTCACCGGTAGAGAAAGGAGGGAAATTGTAGTGAAGCACAAACTGGTCGGTGCCCCGGGTAAGTACCTCGTCTCTCTCCTTCATATCATCCTTAGTACCAAGAGTAACCGTCGTAAGCGACTGGGTCTCACCTCTGGTAAAAATGGCTGAGCCATGAGCACCGGGGAGATAATCCACTTCGCACCATATGGGGCGAACATCAGTGGTCTTACGGCCGTCGAGACGGATACCTTCGTCGAGGATCATACGGCGCATTGCCTTCTTCTCGATTGCGTTGAAATACCTTGCTACCATGATTGCCTTCTCTTCTCTCTCCTCTTCGGGAAGGGTCTCGAGAAATTCCTGGTGAAGAGCTTCAAATTGGTCGGTACGAGTATGTTTGTCGCTACCGCTCTTGGCGATTGTGTAACACCTGTCGTAACAATATTCCCATGCAGCCTTTTCAACTGCTTCGTCATCGGTCTCGTGGCAATATTCGCGTTTGATCTCTTTACCCACCTCTTTCTCCAGTTCCTTCTGCACTAAGCAGTGCTTTTTAATCTCTGTATGGGCAAATTTTATAGCTTCAAGCATATCTGCCTCGCTAACCTCTTTCATTTCACCTTCCACCATCATTATGTTTTCATAAGTGGCGGCTACCATTATGTCCATATCAGCATTATTTAGCTGTTCGAACGTAGGGTTAATGCAGAATTGGCCATCTATACGTGCAACACGCACTTCTGAGATGGGGCCATCGAAGGGTATGTCACTTACTGCGAGGGCGGCTGAAGCCGCAAGTCCTGCAAGTGCGTCGGGCATATCAACTCCGTCAGCCGAGATAAGGTTAACTGTCACATAAACCTCTGCATGGAATTTTTCCGGGAATAGAGGACGAAGTGCCCTGTCGATAAGACGTGCTACAAGAATCTCATAATCTGAGGGTCTGCCCTCTCTTTTCATAAAACCACCCGGATAACGGCCCGCTGCGGCATATTTTTCTTTATATTCAACTTGAAGAGGCATAAAATCAACATCTTCTTTGGCCTCTTTTGCACATGTAACGGCAGCCAATAACATGGTCTTGCCCATTTTTACTACTACTGAGCCGTCGGCCTGCTTGGCCAGTTTACCCGTCTCAATCTCTATTGTCCTTCCATCGGACAACTGGATGGTTTTTTTAATAACATTCATTATTTCCGCTAAAATTATATTGTTTCCGCTTTATAAATTGTTTTTTTAATAAAAAAAGAGACCGCTTTAAAAACACGGCGGTCTCCATTTTTTTCCTTTTTGTATTATCTGCGAAGGTTGAGGGCCTTCAAAATTTCACGGTATCTCTCAATGTCGGTCTCCTTGAGGTAATCGAGTAACTGACGTCTCTTACCTACCAGTCTGAGGAGTGAACGTTGGGTGTTATGATCCTTGCGGTTCCTCTTCAGGTGTTCGGTAAGGTGAGCGATACGGTAGGAAAACAAAGCAACTTGACTCTCAGGTGAGCCGGTGTCAACGTTAGACTTCCCGTATTTTCTGAAGATCTCTTGCTTTTTGTCGGCTGATAAATAATCTGACATAAATGCAAAAAATTAATTGTTTAAAAAAAGTTTTCTCGTTTTTCGAGTCCGCAAAGGTAACTAATATTTTTTAGTTTGCAAAAAATTGCCTTATCTTTGCAACCTATTATTCGGGAAGTGGCGCAGTTGGCTAGCGCGCTGCGTTCGGGACGCAGAGGTCGGGTGTTCGAGTCACCTCTTCCCGACTTGAAGAACAAGTGGCACCCAATCGGACGCCACTTGTTCTGTAACGGGGTGCGAGTTACGGGGTACGAAGATAGTGTGTAGTATGGAGTATGTAATTCCGAGTAAGTCTTTAGTTCTGAGTGTGTAGTTATGATTGGTGCGGGAAGTCCTAACAATTATTTCTTTGGTTTTTCTTTTTCCGATCTCGCAACAAAGACCCTTCCGAATGCATCTTCGATGCGGATCTCAAATTTTGATGGGTTGGCTGCGCCTTCTTTTGGCACTAATTTGAGACAATAACTCTCTATTCCACCCGGGACGTAGTAGCCGAGCATAATGTCACCATAACCTATCTCTGATACCGGCATTTTAATCTCCCTTCGATCTCTACAGCTGTAAGTGATATTAAACAGATCATTTAATGGCTCTCCTGCAGGATGATTTTCATCATAATCCTCCAATGCAATAATATCTATTTTCGTTATTCTCCAATCTATTGCCTCATAATCAATCCACCAATGTGTTACATGGCGACGTCCTTTGATAAGCAAACTGGTGTCGGCCGCAATATAAAACTGTCTGCTCTCAAAATCAAATATCTAATCCTCAGTAACATATGGAATTATTTTAATAAATGGGCGCTGATCGACATTAAGCCTTAGGCTATCTACTTTATAGATATGTTTTATTTCCTCTTCAAAATCCTCATACCAACAACTTGATAGGCTAAATACGCATAGTGTCGCTAAAACTATAAACTTGATTTTTCTCATGATTTTGATGTTAAGTGATTGATATATCTCCTACAGAGAGAGATAATTCTATATTCCAAAAAAATCAGTGCCTTTGTACAAGAAAAATGAACCCCGAGAGTTTTTTATCTAACTTTCGGGGCTCATGTCACTCTCGGAGCTCATCAATTATTGTGTATCCAGATAACTAAGCGACTACTCTTTTGCTTTAACAACCGGCGCATCAAATACCTGATTGAAAGCCTTGTCGATAACCTTTACAAGATAGTCATTGTGAGCACTCTCAAGAGGGTCACTACTGTTTTTGACGGAAAGTTTATACCTGAGATTATTCAACTGGTAGTACGCCATAGAGTTGATATCTGTGTGATCTTTTGTGGTATCTGTTGCCCTAATGGCTGTTTCTCCCGTTAAGAGGCCACATAATGCATTTACATAGGCCTTCTGTCCTATGCGCTTGTACGATCTGGCAGCCGCATCTCTAGGCATAGCACTATCCCACATATATTTATTGAGATCTGCGAAGAGGTCTGTCATAGTATATGCCTTGTTGCCATACTGCAACTCGGCCTCATAGAGGTTGAGCATTACCCTTTTACTTAGCAGGTCTCCAAAAACAGCCTTATAGGCATTGTCGACAATAATTTCAGGCTTCGTAACAACCTTGTTGATGATATCATTCGGTACAAGCCATTCCTGAGAAGTGAAGACATGTTTGTTTAGGAATGCCATCGCCTCTTTTTGTTTTGATTTCTCCACAGGAGTATAGACATTGCCCTCCATCTCCACGCGTTTAGGTGTCTCATATACCCCACCAACCCACTTAGCAACATGCCTTATGTAACGACGGTATTGTGTAAAAACCTGATTGTGCATGTTGCGGAGCGCTTCATAACCCTTGTTTGGTTCGGAAGTCCATTCAATGAGGTTGTCCATTATATACTTCAGATTACGGATACCGAGTTCGTTAGTCTCCATCTGATTGTTGCCCAGATCCTCGCTTTGATAGCGGGGGTCATTGGGACTCGATTCGGTGCCGAAGAAGTAGATGGGATCAGCTGTTTTTTCCATGATCCATTTATTGATCATAGGAAGCTCTTTCTTAGGATCATCATATTCGTAAAATCTTCTATAACCCCATTCGATAGCCCAATTGTCATAGGTGCTTATGCGGGGGAAGAGTAGTTCGCGAGGAATGTTATCTCCCGGCTGAACCACGAAGTTGAAACGTGAATAGTCCATTATAGAGGTAGTATGGCCGTACTTCTTGAGGTACTCGGGGTCACGAAGCTGTTTTGTGGTGGCAACAGCAGAGCCAAAGAAGTTGTGGCGCAATCCAAGGGTGTGCCCCACCTCATGTGAGGAGACAAATCTGATGAGCTGTCCCATCAGTTCGTCATCGAAGTTCATTGTGCGCGCACCCTCATCCACCGGTGAGCACTGTATAAAGTACCAATCGTGCAAAAGCGACATCACATTGTGGTACCAGTTGATGTGGCTCTCTATTATCTCGCCTGAGCGGGGGTCATTGACATGAGGTCCACTGGCATTGGCTATATCGGAGGGTTTATAAACAATCGCAGAGTATCTCGCATCCTCGAGAGACCAGGTAGAGTCCTGTTCGGAAGTCGGGGCCATCTCCGCGCGAATTGCATTCTTGAAGCCTGCATTTCGTAAAACCGGTTCCCAGTCATTTACACCCTGTATAAGGTAGGGAACCCATTTGGCAGGAGTCGAAGGGTCTATATAATAGACAATAGGCTTTGCTGGCTCTACAAGCTCGCCTCTTTTGTACTTCTCAAGATCTTCCGGTCGGGGTTCGAGCCTCCAGCGGGTAATCAGCTGCACTTTCTCTACACCGTGGGGATTCTTGTCAAAGTCCGTATAGGATGTGGTAAAATATCCCACCCTCTCGTCATAGTAACGGGGAGTCATCGGCACCTCGGGCAGCAGCACGAAGGAGCAGTTTAACTCGTAGGTAGCATTACCACCGGTAGTCCTTGCAAAGGTCTTCACCACTGTCACCTCAGTATTTATAGGATAAGTCCTGATACTGCTGATGTAGGATTTATCTTTGTCCTGGGCGCCTAGCTTGAAAGAAGTTTTGGTGCTCTTGGAAAAAAAGAGCACTTCCGAATCTGCATTGAAGAAATCGGTTACATCGATTATTGAGAGACTCTTATCCTCATTCCAGGCCTTTATAGGGAATGAACCTATAATTGCAGTGAGGTTGGACTTTAAGATATTTTCGCTCATAATGGAATCTTGCGAGCGTTCCCTTACCGATACATTTCTGAAAAAAATCTTATTGTCGGGACCTTTTTCAAATTTGTATAGACCGCTGCTTATCTGATCGCCGGCATAGCCGCTGAAACTACCCCGAATGTCTGCTGCGGATTGAGAGACTCTGGAGACCATCAGGATATCCCTGCCAATGAGAGAATCCGGAATTGTGAGATAATACTTGCCATCCTGCTTGTAAACGGTGGTCATACCCTCCATCTTCGAAGCCTCTTTTGTAATGAACTTCTCGATTGAAACAGGGCCTTGAGGGCTCTTTTTGGTTGAATCGCTCTTTGATTCAGCCCTTACTACAGGTATTCTGGAATCATTAGATGGCCTGTTGCGCTGAGCTGAGGAGGTTGCGGGGCTGCAAAGTAAAGCTCCCGCCATAATGATTGTCAATAATATTTTCATAATATCTATTTTGTTAAAAATCAAAACATTTTTGAAACCACATCCCAAAGCACCACTCCTATCGAAACCGAAACATTCAGCGAATGCTTGGTACCGTATTGAGGAATCTCCAAACAAATATCACTCATATTCACAACCTCCTGTTGTACTCCGCGCACTTCATTGCCAAAAATAAAAGCGTACCTGGCTCCCTCTTCAGGGCGGAAATCCTGTAAAAGAGTAGAGTGCTCGGTCTGCTCTACACTCACTATCACGTACCCCTCCTCCCTGAGACAACGTACCGCTTCTGAAGTGCTTTCAAAATACTCCCAATCCATACTGAACTCAGCACCGAGAGCCGATTTGTGTATCTCGGCAGTGGGGGGCACCGCACAAATGCCACATAGCAGAAGTTTCTCCACAAGGAATGCATCACAACTACGAAATGCGGAACCGATATTATGTTGACTGCGGATATTGTCCAGCACTACGGTCACAGGCATCTTTTTCCTCAATTTGAATTCTTCAGGAGTAACACGGTTGAGCTCACTGTTCAAAAGTTTTCGGAACATAGTTGGAAAAAGCCGTAAAAAAGTTATCTTTGTAATCCGATTCTGCCCTAAGCAGAAACACAAAAGTACGAAAATAATTACACAAAAAATATCACAATGAAACAAGACGTTCAAATATCCGCATTACTAAGGAAAGAAGAGGAGCGACAGACTCAAGGTATTGAGCTGATAGCATCCGAAAACTTTGTGAGCAATCAGGTGCTGGCAGCACTGGGTTCAGTTTGCACCAACAAATACGCTGAAGGCTATCCCGGAGCAAGATACTATGGTGGTTGCGAGGTAATAGACCAGATCGAACAACTCGCAATCGACCGTCTATGTCAGCTCTTCGATGCTGAATATGCCAATGTGCAGCCACACTCAGGAGCGCAGGCAAATATGGCTGTCTTCATGGTTTGCCTGAAGCCCGGTGACACTTTTATGGGCCTTGACCTGGATCATGGCGGACACCTCACACACGGTTCTCCCGTCAATATGTCCGGCATTCTCTATAATGCAATCGGCTACCAGCTCAACCGCGAGACCGGTATGGTGGATTATGACCAAATGGAGCGCAAAGCTCTAAAATACCGCCCCAAACTCCTAGTCGGAGGTGCCTCCGCTTACTCGAGGGAGTGGGACTGGGAGAGAATGCGTGCAATTGCTGACAAGATAGGCGCCCTCTTTATGGTGGATATGGCACATCCGGCCGGACTGATTGCTGCAGGATTGATGAATAACCCTGTAAAACATGCCCATATTGTTACCTCCACTACTCACAAGACCCTCAGAGGTCCACGTGGAGGCATAATCCTCATAGGTAAAGACTTTGATAACCCATGGGGAATTAAAACACGCAAAGGAGTGATCAGGAAAATGTCCTCTTTGATCAATTCAAGCGTATTCCCCGGCATTCAGGGCGGTCCACTCGAGCACTGTATTGCAGCCAAGGCAGTTTCCTTCTATGAGGCCCTCCAGCCTGAGTTCAAAACATATCAGGAGCAGGTACGCAAAAATGCTTCAGCTATGGCCAAAGCATTTATCGAGAAGGGTTATCATGTGGTATCAGGTGGTACAGACAACCACCTCATGCTTATCGACTTCCGCTCTAAGTTCCCTGATTTGACCGGTAGGGTAGCTGAGACTGTACTCGGAAAGGCAGATATTACCGTTAACAAAAATATGGTACCCTTTGACAGTCGCTCCGCATTTCAGACCTCCGGTATGAGGGTAGGTACTCCCGCTATCACCTCACGCGGTTTGGTTGAAAAGGATATGGCCGGCATCGTTGACTTAATTGACAAGGTACTCAGCAATATCGATGACGATAATGTAATCGCACAGGTAAAAGAGCAGGTAAGAATGAAGATGAGCGGATTGCCGCTTAATAGGTGGTAAATTGAAGCCCTTTGGGCTTTAAAAAACCGCTGAGAGTTAGCTTTTAGCGGTTTTTTTGTTGCAAGGTGCAGGTTTCGGGGTGCAGAATAGTTTTGAGTATTTTAGAGGGAAGAGGATAGTATTATTATGCGGCAGCAAACATTATGTTGGTGCTGCATATTTTTTTTAGAAAATCCGGTGTTTGTTCAAATTGTGAGAATTTGGGCAAAATCATGGAAATAAATTTTAGGGAGTGCGTTAAATTGACATAAACCCCATAAGTAAAACAAAAACTCTTTTAATTTGTACAGCCAAAAGTTAAGTGTAACTTCACGACAGAAATCTAAGTGTAAAATCACATTATTACAAAGCAAACACATCCACGTAGGTTTTGATGTCACGAGGGCGTCTCAAAAAATCGACTGCCTCGCCTTGAAGCATTGTACGGCGGTTGTCATTCTCGGCCCAGTCAGTGGTGTGTGAGGCATATTGAGTAACTCTGTTGAATAGCTCCCAAACTTTCATGCTTGCTAACGCTTCCCTCGGCTTGAATCCGTGAAGACCATAGCCGGAATTTAAATAGAAATTCAACTCCTCATCATAAGGAGCAATCTTTTTCGACGACTCCTCCCCCACAGCAAATCGTTCCAGCATTTTCGAAACTGAATGAAGTTCGCTTAAGGAGGCTCTGGTATTCATAGCTGTCCGAGCCATATCGGCAAATTTGCTGTATGACCTACTAAGCATTTGATTGTCTTGCGGAATACTCAAGATTCCACGAAGTGATTTGTCGTCCAAAGCTGTAATCTTTGCTCTGGGGATGGAGATTTTTTCAATCATCCCATTGGCACATACAAGACGTTCATAATATCGGCTCAATTGAATCTGTCCGAGATTCCACTTTAGAATATATGAGTTTATAAGCGTCTCTTCTCCCGGCGCAAAAGCTCTGATATCAGGAGTATTGCTTCCCATATGTAAGATTATTCCGGCAGATGCATTGCCACCCACCTCATAAGCAGTCGGAGTGAGGTTGTTGTGATCCATGAAGATCTCAGCAAGGTCAAAAAAACTCTCTGAAGTAATGAGTTCCTCTTCTACAGGAATAACGTTAACAATGGTCTTGCTCTCAGGATGTGCCACAAGAGCCACTTTGGTCGGATTTGCGATTGAACTGGCAGCAGCGAGATAGTTGCGAAAATCACGCACACCCTCCTCGCCGGTTGCTTTAGCGATGAAAGTCTGCTGATCTTTGGAGAATCCGGTGTATTTGTCTAAAGCTTCTGCTACGAAGTCTGTAGCAAGAACATTCGTACCTTGAACGGAAAAAACATTTCGTCCTAAATATTCTGTTTCGGAAAGGTCATCAGCGCGGCCAATATACTTGATGGTAGCACGATTGACCACCTTATATGGAAGCTGGTTATCAGTAATCCGCCTACCAAGGGCTAAAAATTCTTGTTGTGTCATGGCTTTTTGATTTTTATGTTTTCAAATAGGATATCGAATTTGTCGGCATAGTTGCGCATACTTTTACCGGCCTCAGACTGGAGTTGTCGGATCTGACGGTCCTGACTAAAACGATCTTCATTGTAAAAGACATCACCGGTCACGCTCAAATCATAGTAGAGACGCACACCCACATCTCCACGGCGATGCTTTGAGAATAGGGCATAGCGCTCGGAATAGATGTTTTTAGGGTTCTCAAGGCGGAGCTCCATCATTGCAGTTATAGAGTGCTTAAGGCGGTTTGAGCCAATGAATGCGCCGGTCTTTGTAACCTGCTGAATGGTGAGGAATGTTGTGTTTACTTGGGCATTGTTGTCGGCTTTATTCTGCTGCTTGATGAGAGAAAGCAGCATACTCTCAGCTTTTTTCTGGGTAATGCTTTCTTCTTCCTTAATGATCCCTTGCAGTTCGTAAAATGAATCTATTGCCACGACATCCCAACCTTGCTGAAGAATCTCCGTCAGCGTCTGTAAATTATGAGAATCGACGTTGTCGTCAAAATTTGATTCCACGAAAAGGATATCAATATCCTGAAACTTCGGAAAACGTTGTACATAGATGGCGAGATCAATCTCGTTCATCTCGGCACTAACGAAAAGAACCTTTACCCCCGGATGCTGCTTCCTTATATTTGACAAAAGATCCAGAATGATAGTCGTCTTACCTACTCCGGGGTCACCGATAACCATATAATTTACGCCTTTCGGCAGCCCCTTGTAGCTGCACAGCAATTCATCCAGCACAGTGCCTGTCATATAGTTCTCAAAGAGGGCCGGATCAAACCGTATCTCCCTCATTCGAACAATTTTGTCAGAAACATTTCCCATGATACTCACCTTTTAATATTGCAAGTATCGGCCATCAAACTGCAATTTCAAGGCAGGAGCAGAAAAAAATCGTCAAAATATTTTCACTGCCACTTTTTAGCAGTAAAAGCCATTTTCTTTGCAGTAGTGGAAAATAGAACTAACTTTGTTAGGAAAGCATTAAAATGATACAAGGTGATAATTTTAAAAAACAGGTAATGGATCAAATAAAGAATTTACTTAGTCAAGTATCGATTATCAGCAAGAAAAATGCTGAAATATTAGATGCAACAGGAGGCAGATTTAATATGTTCCGAATTTGTGGTGTAGATCATTACGAAAATACACATTCAGCAATTCTCGCCGAATTCTTGAATCCAAATGGGACACACGGCTTGAAATCAAAATTTTTCGAGTGTTTTATTGAAACAGTAGGCGAACAATTTACCATTGAGGACTTCAACTGTAAAAATGCGAGAGTTCATACAGAATTTGCAATACCCGGAGGTCGGATTGATATTATAATAGAAGATAAACAAAGGGAAAGGGCTATCATTATTGAAAACAAAATCTTTGCAGGCGACCAATGGAAACAACTAAAAAAATATGACGAATACGCAAATAAAACATACAAAAATGAAAATTATCTAATATTATATCTGACACTGGATGGTCGTGAACCTTCCAAGCAAAGTGGCGAGGGAGTATCTTGTTTGACAATTTCATATACAGAAACCATTATTAATTGGCTTGAAAAATGTGTTGCAATTGCTTCGCGTTTTCCAATGGTTCGAGAAACCATTATTCAATATAGTAATCACCTTAAACAATTAACAAATCAAGATATGGACAACAAAAATAAAGAGGAGATAACGGATCTTTTATCAAAAGTAGAGAATCTGAGAGCGGCAAAAGTAATTTGTCAAAATTATTCAAAAACTTTTGATGCTATCATAGAAAAACACTTTAATCCTAAGATGGAAGAATTTGCAAAAGCAAACGGATTGGAGTATCACTATAACCGCTGCGATGAGCAATATGTGAGTTTTATTATTAAAAATCCTAAATTGGAAGATAAATGTTGTATTTTTTTTACGTTTGAAAAGGGTCACTTTCACTATGGATTATTCAATTATCCAAGAAAGTATAAGCTTTCTAAAGATAATAGAGAGACAATTCACAAAAAGTTGGAAGAAAAAGGAATTCAATCCCGTAAGCAAAGTGACTGGTGGCCTTTCTACGCTTATATAGACAACCTGAATATCGATATCTGGGAAAGTGATATTATTACAAGTGACAAATTTCTAAAAGCTTGTATCGAAAAAATAAAAATCATCTTAGATATTATGAAAGATATAAAATTGTAAAAAGAATGAGCTAACACTAATGCTCTACTATTTAGATATTGGTCCTCGATTGACTTGTTACAGGAGTAGCACAACACCCTTTGATGGCACAAAGTCAAAGGGTGTTGCTGTATTTAAAGGCTACTGGTCGTAAACAACAACTACTTTTCTTGATACGACAAAAAGAGTAATTCAGAGAATCCGTTTACAACGCCGGTGAATGTTTGCCTTTGTTGGTACCGTCTGGGTGGTGGACGCAATAGCCTGATGTCAGGGAACGCAGATTGTTGTTTGGTTATAAGTCAACATATTAGACCTGAGAGTTCCATTTCGGGCAAACCATACCGTTTTCATTAAAAAGTTTCTTTAATAGAACTTCGTTAATCTTGATATTTTTTGTTTCTTTTTTGTAAGAATATAACTTGATGTCTTCAGTCTTCTTTGACTCAAGAATTGATTTGAATCGCTCCAGAGTGATCCAAGCATATCTCCTATCGTACGGTGAAATAGTTTTCCTATATACTGAAACGCGGCCAACGCCTTCCTCGTAGTAAACAAGCGGTTCAACGAGCAGATATGATACGAGGGTGCTGCCATTCTCAATTAATTCTTTCGCGCAGAACAAATCAATGTCTCCTAATCTATCATCCTATGAATCAACTACTATAGGATTATCGTGTTTTTCAAATTCATATCTGATTTCTTTTTCCAGTTTACCATTTCCATCTGCCTCAAAGACTACCCACCCTTTCGCAAGAAACACTCCTATATATCCAGGGCCTCCGGTTTTATAAAGAAATACCACATCATTGTTGCGACACCTTTTGATAAGGTTTGTCCTCCAAACTTCTCAATATTCACAAAGACCAAGTGCATTTACTCCTTTAGCAAAAATATTCTTCTGCCATTCATGGTCATCGCTAAACATGTTAAAGTGGAAACTGTTACTATTAAGACGCTGATCAAACTTCACCTCGCTAACAGATGGCGACAATTCTGGTTCCTGTTCTTGTTCTGTTTCTTCAGGTAGAAGTGGATTAAACCTATTCCATAGGGTTTTAATTTTTGCTTTAATGTCTGTTTTGCTATCATCCTGTTCTGCACCCATTACACTAGAACGCAGTACTGTGGTTATATTCTCAAAAACCCCTACGTAGTCCTGATCAGATAAGTCAAGCTTTAGCTTTCCCAATTCTGAGGAGATGGCATCTATCTGTGTATTATCAAGGTAGAAAATCAGTTTATTGAAGATTTCTGATCTCAATGCTATGATTTCTTCCGGTTCGACCTTGTTGTCATTCATTACCGCCCACATCTTGGAAATGAAATCAGCATAAACGGAGATTTTATTCTCATAGACCTTGATGTTCTTCTCACGTGCCTCTTCGTTATTTGACTGACCTGTAAGAAGTTGGTTGGTAACAACTGCTGTAAAAACCACAGATAACACTACGGCGATTGTTTGAAAAAGCATATCCTGTGCAGAGAATATCTTAGGCAGGATGGCGAATAGTCCTACAATGACAATAACAATCGCCAGATATATAAGTATCCTGACAGTGTTCAGAGATGACCTTTTAAATTTCTTATTCATAAGTTAATAATTTGATTTCCTTGATTATGTCTTTCAAAGGTAGCCAATTATTTCCGTTTAACATTTCAAACTTCCCCAACTAGAATCACTTAGGCTCAGTATCCACATTCTTTTCAAGCTGATACCGCAAATATATCTATCACGACTGCTAAAGTCAGGCAGTATTTATAATATGACAATACATTATTCATGTGCTCAGGGCAATTTTGACAATTTTTGACATTTTCTTTGCAAAATGTAATATATTTATTACATTTGCACATGAGAACAATCATAAGAAGTATAGAATTTGATGAGTTTTACAACTCGCTACCTGTAAATGTTCAAAACAAGGTACAATATACTTTGAATATCATTGCAGAAGTCAAATTTGTACACACTAAGTTGGTAAAGAAGCTTGTGGATACAGATTTTTACGAGTTACGTATATCTGTAGGTAATGAATATAGAGTTGTCCTATTTACCATCGACCATGAAAGTTTTGTGGAAGCCCAACAGATACTTCTTTTAAATGGGTTTATGAAAAAGTCCGCTAAGGATTATAAGAAAGAGATTAAAAAAGCACAACAAATATTAAACAGTTTACAGTAATGAGACCAAAGATTGACACAGACAAACTCAAACATCTTCCTACCGCCGAGGAGATGTTTAAGAATGAGTACGGAGCGAAAGGCACTACTTCGCGTGATGAGTTCGATGCGAAGTCTCGTGCTTGGTACTATGCTGAGGTGCTGAAAAATGCCCGCAAATCGGCCGGAATTACCCAACAGCAACTTGCCGACAAGATTGGTAAGAAGCGTGAGTATATTGCTATGCTCGAAAAAGGCGAAACTGATATGCAGCTCTCTACATTCATTATGATTGCAGATGCTGTCGGCTTAAAGTTCGCTTTGACCTATTGATAAGTGTAAATTGGCTTTTAGCTTTTAGCCGTTAGTTATTAGCTCGTGACGTTTTATAATTAGCACAACACCCTTTGACCGACAAAATCAAAGGGTGTTGTTATATTCCGGAGTTAATTTTCTTAACTGAGGTCCCATTACATACTAAAGGTTGCTATTGAAGCAAAATAATCAAACGCCTCGCGTGCCTCATTTATTTCTTTTTCAGATGCAGGCACAACCTCTTGTGCAGCTTGTTCAAAACGAGTTGCATCTTCGCCGGTAAGGAGCGGGGTTTCTTTAATTGGTTTTGCCATAATCTTGTTCTTTATATCAATTTCTCCACAAAGGTATGAAACAAATACTAATGAGATGTGCAGAAAAGACAATTTTGAATTCCAAATTCAAAAAATAATCAAAATTTCTGAGAACTGCCACTTTTTGGCAGCGTGATTTATTTTCTTTGCAGTAGTTCAAAAAATCCTTGCAGTAACAGAAATAAAAAAGGAGCATAGTTATGGAAAAGAAAAAATCTACAAGAGAAATTCTCGCGAGTATGCTTGAGTGTGAAAATTTGATTGATGATTTGGGACTTGAGTTGAAAAAGAAAAGTCTGTTGGAGTGTTTTGAGGAGGTAATTGAGAGGGCGCGAAAGAATAGGGAGTTTGGTCGGGAGTATGATGAGTACTTCTGTCTTAACGATAAATTAATTGCTGCTAAACGCTTCGAGTTGGAGACGATTGCAGA
>JAAZEZ010000063.1 GCA_012511975.1 Bacteroidales bacterium
CGTATTGTAGGCCATCATAACAAGGATTGCCGCGAGGCAAGAGAGTGGTATATATACCGCATAGGGCATTAGGAAGAGGAAAATCAGCAGCAGCACGAGGGAGTGGATAATACCTGCTACAGGAGTCTTTCCTTCATTATTGATGTTGGTCATTGTACGTGCAAGAGCTCCGGTTGCCGGGATACCTCCAAAAAGAGGTGTAATGATATTGGTTATGCCTTGTCCAATGAGTTCGGTATTGGAGTCATGGCGTTTACCGGTGGCACCGTCTGCAACCATTGCGGCAAGAAGGGACTCGATGGCACAGAGGATAGCAATGGTAAATGCTGGCTGGAAGAGTTTTACGGCAGTATCAAGAGTAATTTGTGGAGCTACGGGCTGAGGAATGTCAATTCCACCCGCAAGTTCGGGGAATTTACTGCCTATCGTAGCAAATTCAAGTCCCGCGAAACGGGAAAGCAAGAGCGAGATAAATGTTGCAACAATAATCGCTATCAGAGAACCGGGCACTTTTTTTGTCACCCTTGGCCAGAAAATGATTATAGCAAGACAGAAGAGAGACATCAACGTTTCCGCAATGGAAATCGAACCCATATTGCTAAAATAACAACCCCATTTGGCTAAAAAACTGGAAGGCACTTCCGCTATTGTCAACCCGAAGAAATCTTTTATCTGTGTAGAGAAAATAGTCACAGCTATACCTGAAGTAAAACCTATCACAATAGGATATGGAATGAACTTGATCAGAGTGCCGAGCTTAAATACACCCATTAATACCAGCATAATACCCGCCAATATGGTGGCTATTATAAGACCTTGAATTCCAAATTCTCCAACAATACCGGCTACAATTACGATAAAAGCCCCGGTAGGACCTCCGATCAGAAAATCAGAACCACCTAATAGCGATGTAAGAAAACCTGCAACGACAGCTGTAATCAAACCCTGTTGCGGGGTAACACCTGAAGCGATACCAAAAGCTATAGCCAGCGGCAAAGCTACAATACCAACTATTACACCTGCTATAAAATCCTGGATAAAGGTCTCTTTATTGTATCTGCCTTTTTTGAAAAGTTCAAAAAACTTGGGTCTAAAGAGTTGTGAAAGTCTGGTTTTCATCTGAAATTGCTAAAAAAGTCCGGTTATTTTTGGGATTGCGAGCACAAAAGTATTTAATTTAAACTAACTTTGAATATTAATTATCAAAAGCCGGTATTATGTTCAGAAAAATGGTCAACGCCAGTGTGCGCTTAGTACAAAGATATCTACCGGAGCCCTTTATTTTCGCTCTGCTGCTGACTTTTATTTCATTTGCAGTGGCTATGCCTGTATGCAAACAGACACCTCTGGAAGTATTGACAAACTGGGGCAATGGAGTATGGGAACTGCTCGCATTTTCGATGCAAATGGCACTTGTACTGGTATGTGGTTCTACTCTTGCTGATGCCCCCGCTATCAAAAAGGGACTCAACAAACTAGCTTCAATGCCCAAAAGGCCGGTTGGAGCGATTGCACTTGTCTCTTTGGTTTCGGCACTTGCCTGCTGGATCAATTGGGGTTTCGGTCTTATCATCGGTGTGATCTTCGCCAAGTCCATCGCAAGGAAGATGCGCGGTGTAGATTATCGTCTGCTGATTGCCTCTGCATATAGCGGATTTTTGGTATGGCACGGAGGCATATCGGGTTCCATCCCTCTTGCGCTTGCCACTCCCGGTACTGCACTCACCGCAGTTACCATGGGCGTAGTTACTGAACCTATTCCCATAAGCAACACTGTTCTTTCCATCTATAATCTAGGAATTTGCTTATTTGTGATAATTGCACTGGTAGTGGCTAATTCTCTTATGCATCCTAAGGGCAAGGAGGTTATAGAGGTAGATCCGAGACTTCTTGAGGAGGAAGAAGAAGATAACTCTTTCAAACCCTCTACTCCGGCAGAAAAGGCTGAAAACAGTATTGCTATCTCCATCATCATAACTATAATGGGGCTTGCCTTCCTCGTGGTAAAATTCGTAAGAGGAGAGTCACTGGATTTAAATACCGTGATAATGATCTTCCTTTTCCTTGGAATATTGTTTCACAAAACGCCTATCGCCTATGTCAAATCGCTCAACAAAGCGGCTGTAGGCTGTGCAGGTATCCTGCTGCAATTCCCATTTTATGCCGGTATTATGGGCATAATGACCGGTACTTCTGCCGAAGGCGTTTCACTTGCAGGAGAAATCAGCAATCTTTGCGTAAATATTTCCAATGAACATACATTCCCCCTCCTGACATTCCTTAGTGCTGGGTTGGTCAATATCTTCATACCTTCCGGCGGAGGACAATGGGCGCTTCAGGGACCCATAATGATGCCTGCAGGAGCTGCTTTAGGCGTTGCTCCCGCAGTCACAGGAATGGCTATTGCCTGGGGTGATGCCTGGACCAATCTGATACAGCCCTTCTGGGCTATTCCTGCACTTGCAATAGCCAAACTTGGAGCAAGGGATATCATGGGCTACTGCCTGATAAATCTTTTGATCTCAGGTATAATTATCTGTCTTGGTTTTCTAATCTGGGTAATCTGACTCCAGACTCCGGACTCAGAACTACATACTCAGAACTCAGAACTCTCATCTCTGCTCTGCAGCGTAACGCTCTACCTCTTCAAAGACACGGAGGAAATTGCCTCCCCATATTTTTATTATATCCTCATCGGAGAAACCCTCTTCGACAAGACGTTTCGTGAGGTTGTGGTACTCGCTCATATCCTTGCAGTCGACCAATCCGCCACCTCCGTCAAAGTCACTTCCTACACCCACATGATCGATTCCTACCAGATCGATGAGGTAATGGAGATGTTTCATAAAGTCATCTAACGAAGCGGCACTGTAATCAGGACCATAACGGAGCAACCAGGCATCCAGGGCAAGGTGTACCACACCACCCTTTTCTGCAATTGCGACAATCTCTTCGTCTGTAAGATTGCGTGAAAGTTCGCGAACAGCAAAAACACAGGAATGGCTCGCTATAATTGGTGTTTTGCTCACCTGTACGGCCTGAAGTGTAGCATCTCTCGAAGCATGTGAGAGATCAACAACAATACCGAGTCTATTCATCTCGGCAATTGCCGCTTTACCGAAGTCTGAAAGGCCTTCATGCAATTTTATCTTGGTAGTGCCGGCATCAGCTATAGCATTATTGCCGTTGTGTGTTAGCCCTATCATTCTCACACCTTGATCATAATAGTATTGAACCAGCGGTAGAGAATCTCCTAAACAGCAAGCATTCTCTATTGAAAGAAAGAGTGAAACCTTACCGGCCTTCTTTAGGGCCTTCATCTCCTTTATAGAGGTAGCAATAGCACCGAGTTCGCTATTCTGTTCAGCATATTGTTTGAGTAATAATATCAATGTGTCAGCATATTCACGCGCAAAGCGGTGGAACTCGGGGTCGATAGGCCCTTGGTCCTGGTAGGCTGCAAAAAAAGCAGCATCCAGACCACCATCATGCATCTGCTGAAATGAAACCTGCCCTCCCTTGACGTCGTAATCTCCATCCGGATTCTCAAGCCACATCGAAAAATCGCTGTGGGTATCGATCGTAAACATCTTTTTATGCAGACGCTCAACCCGCGCCTCTACCGTTTCCTCTGCGCATCCTGTAGAAAACAACGTTACTAAAAGCAATAAAGCCACCGAATAAAATCTTCTCTTTTGCATTACTGTTTGTTATATTAAATATTATTTACTAAGATATATTTATCACTTACTTATAATTACTTATTGCTTACTTTAATTATTCTAAACTTCCTCGTACCCCATACTCCGCACCACATAACCTGTAACCCGTACCACGTAGCACGTAACCCGCAACACGTACCATGTAACCCGCACCCCGTAACCCGTAACTCGTAACTCGTACCTCGTACCCCGCAACCCGCAACACTACACACTACACACTACACACTATCTCCAACACTTCGGCCACGACGAAATTGCTGCCACAGATAAATATCAAATCCTCTTCACCGGCCAGCGAATCGGCTATATCCAGTGCCTCCCTGACGGAGGTGGTTATACGACCATTGATGCCATGATCTGAAAGAAGGTTTGCCAGTTTTGCCGCAGGCAGAGCCCTCTCCCCTACACTGTTGGTAAAAATGAAGTGTACATCCCTTGGAAGATATGAGGCTATGCTATCCACATCCTTGTCCGCAACAACCCCCAAGATAAAAAATATATCCTCATAATCACACGAAATCTTATCTATCTGTTCGCGGACCCAGCGCATTGCGTGGGCATTGTGAGCCGTATCACAGATGATAGGAGCCTTACCGGGAATACCACCGCTGTTTGCAGGCTCTCGGAGTCTCTCCCATCTTCCACGCAAACCGGTAAATGCAGCAGCATTTGAGACACCATTAAAGAGTCTATCTATATCACACTCTAAGTTCATTAATCCTTGCGTTGAGATCAATGACAAGATAGCCGAAACTGTCCTCAGATTGCGCTGCTGACAATCCCCTTTAAGATCAATTTCATCAAGAGATAGAGTTAGGAATGGTGAGAGTTCCTCAGCAAAGAATAGTCCGGAAGCCCCTACATCAGCGGCGACCCGCTCAAAAACTGCACGAGTCTCCGGTATACTCTCTCCCACAAGTGCAGGTATTCCCTGTTTGATAATGCCTGCCTTCTCACGTGCTATTTCTTCAATCGTATGGCCGAGATATTCGCAATGTTCCAGCCCTATATTGGTGATTACCGAAAGGATGGGAGTGACAATATTAGTGGAGTCCAGACGACCTCCAAGGCCACATTCAATTACTGCCACATCAATACATTGGCTACGGAACCAGTCGAGTGCCATCACCGTCGTAATTTCGAAGAATGAGGGGTTGTAATTATCAAGAAAGTCGCGGCATCGCTCCATAAAAGCAAATACCTCTTCTTTTGAAATCATCTCATAAGTACATCCGGTGTCTCCAGGTGATATGATTTTCATCCTCTCACGAAAATCGGTCAGGTGCGGCGATGTATAAAGTCCGACCTTCACTCCGCAGCAGGCAAGAGCAGAAGCAGTCATATGAGATACCGAACCTTTACCGTTTGTACCTGCTATATGGATTGCCTTATATTGCAACTGGGGAAATCTCAACCAGGCATTGAATCTCTGCATGGTATCAAGACCCGGTTTGAAAGCCCTGTCCCCGACCCTCTGATAAGAGGGGAAACGAGTAAAAAGCCACTCAAGCATCTCTTCGTATGCAACGTCAGAATATTTCATTTGATATCTTGTTTATATTCTTGTCACAAAATTCTTGTCACAAAATTGGGGAATAAAACTGATATATCTCTCAAAAAGCACTACTTTTGTGTGATGTTTCTAAAATCTATAACGATATGATCTCATTCTTCAGATGTACTACAGGTACCATTGTGGCTGTTAAAAGCAACAATGCACTCAGCAATGACGATATTCAGGCACTACAATGGCTCTTCTCAGGAGCAGAACCCTTGGGTACGGACAATGTGAAGGGTTATTTTGCAGGACCCAGAAGAGAAATGGTGACTCCATGGAGTACTACTGCTACAGAGATTGCACACAATATGAATGTCGAAGGCATTGAGAGAATGGAAGAGTATTTTCCGGTATCGGGACCCGAAGCTAATATCGATAAGATGCTTCAGCGTCTCTATAATGGACTTGACCAGAACATTTTCACAACAGACAATACTTTCGAACCGGTTAAAAACATTACCGATTTGGAAACATACAATAGAGAGGAAGGACTGGCGCTTTCAGATGAAGAGATTGGCTACCTGCATGATCTTAGCGACCGAATCGGCAGGCCTCTTACCGATTCCGAAGTATTCGGTTTTTCACAGGTCAATTCTGAGCATTGCCGCCACAAGATATTCAACGGCACATTCATAATTGACGGAAAGGAGATGCCCTCATCCCTTTTCAGCATGATCAAGAAGACTTCTAAACTCAATCCCAACAGGATTGTCTCCGCATATAGGGACAACTGTGCATTTGTCGAGGGTCCTCTGGTACATCTTTTCCATCCCGCGTCGGGCGACAAGCCCGATTTCTTTGTGAAAAGCAAAAATGAGACTGTCATTTCGCTGAAAGCGGAAACACACAATTTCCCTACGACGGTGGAACCTTTCAATGGGGCGGCAACAGGTACCGGAGGTGAGATAAGGGACCGCATAGCTGGTGGCAAGGGTTCATTTCCTATCGCGGGAACTGCCGTCTATATGACCTCCTATCCCCGATTTAAAGGTGAAACTCAGAGGGTATGGGAGTGCAGACCTCCTCGAAAGTGGCTCTACCAAACTCCTCTGGAGATCCTCATCAAGGCATCCAACGGTGCATCCGACTTCGGCAACAAGTTTGGACAACCTCTAATCTGCGGCTCACTTTATACCTTCGAACACTCGGAAGAGGGACGTAATTATGGTTTTGACAAGGTGATAATGCTTGCAGGGGGTGTAGGATTCGGAAAAAGGAAAGATGCTTTAAAAGATTCCCCAAAAGCTGGTGACGAGATTATCCTCCTAGGAGGTGATAACTACCGTATTGGAATGGGCGGTGGGGCTGTATCATCGGTAGACACAGGGGAATTTGCAAGTGCTATTGAGCTCAATGCCATTCAGCGCTCCAACCCTGAGATGCAGAAATGTGTCTACAACACCATCAGGGCCATTGCAGAGAAAGAGCACAACACTATCATATCAGTTCATGACCACGGCGCCGGCGGACATCTTAACTGTCTTTCTGAACTCGTGGAAGAGAGCGGGGGAACTATCGATATCAGCTGCCTCCCCATCGGCGATCCTACACTTTCGGCCAAAGAGATTATCGGTAACGAATCACAGGAGCGAATGGGCCTGGTTATGAAAACCAAAGATGTAGATGAGCTCAGCAGAATAGCTGAGAGGGAGCGTGCTCCTCTATACAGAATTGGCAAGACCACCGGAGAATATAACTTCACCTTAAAGAACTTTCAGACCGGTGAGGTACCCATAGACCTCAAAATTGAAGATATGCTGGGGACGACACCCTGTACGGTAATGGAGGATACCACCGTCACTTATAGATACAAAGGTGTGCCTTCTACAGATAATCTTACTGCAGAGGAGTTTATATCCTCTATAGAAAAGGTACTCCAGCTGGAGGCTGTATCCTGCAAAGACTGGCTCATCAACAAGGTTGACCGTTCGGTTACCGGACTGATTGCCTGCCAGCAAAGCACCGGTGAAATCCAGCTTCCGCTCAACAACCTCGGAGTTACGGCCATTGGATATGACGACAATGAAGGGATCGCCACCTCTATCGGGCACGCACCCGCAGTTGCGTTAATAGTCTCTGAAGCCGGTTCCAGGAGGGCGATTGCCGAGGCACGCACCAATATGGTGTGGACCCCTATAGAGGAGGGAATAAAGAGCGTTTCCTTGAGTGCCAACTGGATGTGGCCCTGTAAAAACGAGGGCGAGGATGGACGTCTTTACAACGCTGTACGGGCTGCATCTGATTTTGCAATAGCACTTGGCATAAACATACCAACCGGAAAAGACTCGTTGTCAATGACCCAGAGGTATCCCGATGGTACGCAGGTGCTCTCCCCCGGCACTCTGATCATCTCCACTGTGGGACCCGCAAAAGATATCCGCAAGACAATTCACCCCAACCTCGTTTCCAGACGCAGCGATATTATCTGGATACCCTTCACACATACCCAGGGACACCCTCTTGGAGGTTCCGCTTACGCGCAAACGATGTGTTATCTTGGCAACAATACTCCGGATGTGGATGATGCCGGATATTTTGCAAAATGTTTCGATACCCTTCAGACGCTAATAAGTGAAGGGCACATCCTTGCCGGACATGACATTTCGGCTGGAGGCCTGATTACCACTCTGCTCGAATCCTGCTTCCCTAACACTACAGGAGGCCTTTACATAGATCTGAGTTTTACTTCATCGGATGCTCTCTTCTGCGAAGCTCCCGGAGTCATCATACAAACCGCGGGAGGTCAAGTTGCTTCACTGCTCACCCGAAAAGGAATCAACTTCTACGAGATAGGAGAATGGCAGCAGGAACGTAAACTTACCCTCAAACTCTCTTCATACACTCTTGATATTGATATTGACAAGATGCGTGATGTCTGGTATAAAACCTCATATCTTTTCGATAAACTGCAGTCGGGTGAAACGAAAGCTACCGAGAGATACACTCGATACAAACTCCAGCCCCTCACTTACCGCTTCCCTAATGGATTCTCAGGAAAAAGGCCTGAAGAGCCAACAAAGCGTCCCGTAGCAGCGATTATCAGAGAAAAAGGCTCCAACGGAGAGAGAGAAATGGCCTGGGCACTCTATCTGGCCGGTTTTGATGTTAAGGATGTCCATACCACCGACCTGACTAGCGGAAGAGAGACGTTGGATGAGGTGCAAATGGTCGTATTCGTAGGAGGATTCTCCAACGCTGACACATTGGGATCAGCAAAAGGTTGGGCTGGAACATTGATGTACAATAAAAAGGCTAAGGAGACAATTGAGCGTTTCTATGCACGTGAGAATACGCTCAGTCTTGGCGTTTGCAATGGTTGCCAGCTAATGGGAGAGCTCGGCTTCATCACCCTTTCCGACAGATCAGCTGCTCCTAAGCTTCGCCACAATGCTTCGAACAAGTTTGAAAGCGGATTTGTGGGAGTTACCATCCCTGAGTCGCCTGCTATTATGCTCAAGTCCCTTCAAGGGTGTAAGCTTGGAGTCTGGATTGCCCATGGCGAGGGTAAATTTGAGTTCCCCAGACCGATATCAGAATACAATATTGCTCTCAGATATAGCTATGACGCATATCCAGCCAATCCAAACGGCTCTCCTGAAGCTATTGCCGGAGTCTGTAGCCAAGATGGACGCCACCTGGCAATGATGCCCCATCCGGAGCGCTGCGTCCGTCCCTGGAACTGGGCATATTACCCCCAGGGACACCGCAAAGATGTAGTTACACCTTGGGTGGAAATGTTTGTGAATGCAAGAAAATGGTGTGAGAAGAGTATGTAGTGGGTAGTGTTGCGGGGAATTTCGGGTTGCGAGATACGGGTTACGTGGTGCGAGTTAGTTCTAAGTGTGTAGTGTGTAGTATGTAGTGGTGCATGGTGCGAGGTACGGGTTGCGGGGTAGTTCTGAGTTCTGAGTGTGGAGCAGAAAAGTGACGCGAATTAGCGCGAATTAGTGCGAATTGTCACAAAAGAGAGGAACGATAATCGTTCCTCTCTTTTGTGACCCCAACAGGATTCAAACCTGTAACCTTTTGATCCGTAGTCAAATACTCTATTCAGTTGAGCTATGGGGCCTTATGAGAAAACTGTTATTACTCTTTGGGTGTCTGACGGGCAACTCTCTTTTCTTTGATACGTGCCTTCTTACCGGTAAGCTTTCTGAGGTAGAATATGCGTGCTCTGCGTACTGCACCAATTTTGTTTACCTCAATATCCTCAATGAGAGGTGACGAAAGCGGGAAAATCCTCTCTACACCTACACCATTTGATATTTTGCGTATTGTAAAAGTCTTTGTGGCGCCCTCGCCGCGTTTCTGTATTACGATACCACGAAACTTCTGGAAGCGCTCTTTGTTTTCTTCTCTAATCTTGTAAGTAACGGTAATAGTGTCACCGGCTTTAAAATCCGGCAACTGCTTTAGTTCCTGTGCACAGGCTTCCTGTGCGATCTTCATTAAATCCATTTTTTATTAATGTTTTAGCGCAACGTTGCTGCTTCGGAACTCTCCGAGACTTACGTCAAGAGGTTGCTTTTCGTTTTGGGATTGCAAAAGTACATATTTTTTCACAACGTACAAATTTTTACGCACTTTTTCCACAAAACAGCAGATAATCGGGTTTCAAACTCCGATTTTGAGCCATTTTATTCCCTTGCAGATTTAAGTCTTTTCGCGAGATACTCAATTCCGAAGAGGAGGAATACTCCCACCGCAAACCATATTACTGCCTGAAGCAATTGAGGATCTCCACTATAATCTACAGGGAGCACCGGACGGTCTACGCCACTCTCCAGTACTCTTTTCCATGGCCAGACTTTCACAAGAGAACCAATCATCAGACCAGACAGAAAAAACAACGTACCGTTGTACGCCTTTTTGAGTAGCCAGGAGAGAAAATTGGAGAAAAGGATAATACCTATAATGGCACCTGCAGCAAAAACCAGAAGAACGGGAATATTCAGATTGCTTACAGCACCGATTATATAGGCATACTTCCCAAGAAGGAGCAATACAAAACTGCCGGACATACCGGGAAGGATCATTGCACAGATACCGATGGCTCCGCAGAGGAAAATGAACCAGAGTGCATCTGTGGTTTCTGTGGGTGAAATCAGGCAAATCAGTACTCCTACCGCAACTCCGACAATAGTCGGTATTAAATGAATAAGTTTCTTACTCTCAACCTCTTTGATTATATAGATAGGCGAAGCCAGAATAAGCCCGAAAAAGAAGGACCACAAAGGTATCGGGTGGTGTACC
>JAAZEZ010000064.1 GCA_012511975.1 Bacteroidales bacterium
CATATAGACCTTTCTTATATAATCCGAAAAGTCGCTAAAATCGTCAAATGTCATTGAGTAATATTCCGTCACAAGCCTTGAATAGCCATCGTCATAGAGCATATCGTCAATGTAAATCTCCTTGCGGGCAATGGTATCAAGTCCGTTGTATTCGCGTACCTCACCAAGACGTATATTTCCGCTAAAGGTGTTAATGTTTAGTCCGTTGCCCTCCTTGAATGATAGATTATCCAACTCGACCGTTATATCTTCTTCCATACTGAGATTGCGTGCGGAGAGATTGATGTCGTTTAGAACTATGTTGTTCCAGTCGATAGTTCTGGGATCGGAATAGGTGGTGATGTTGAATGTGTCGAGTGCTCTGAATTTAAAGTCCCGTATCTCGATTTTGTCAATATCTACAGTTTTAGGCCATTTTTGCGATTGTTCCTCAGACTCCTCTTCCATAGCTCCTGTTAGTTCTTTCATCTGTTGCGTTTCATCTGTTTTCATAAGTAGAGAGATGTTGCTCTCTTCAGGAGTTACCTTACAGATGTTAAATTCACCCGTTTGGATAACTATTTTCTTTGCCTTCATCTCTCCCGAAAGGAGACTTCGTGCATTAAGGTTAATAGAGACCTTCTCCACATGGAGAATGGTATCGCCTGCAGAGCCGGCAACCAGAACATCTTTGACAATCAAACGGTTGAAAAGGGCATATGAGATATTGCCGACAGAAATGTCTCCATTGATCTTATCTGACAGCACAGAAGAGGCCTTGTTGCAGACAAATGTCTGGAATGCAGGCATTTGTATTGCAACATATAGGGTGGTCGGGACAAGTGCAATAAGAATGACCACCGCAAGGACTATTTTTTTCCAGGTCTTGATGTGTTTTAATTTTCAGTATATCAAACAAAAGTACTAAATTTTACTAATTTTGTGCACAAATTTCTATCCAAACTGAAGATATGGCGATAATCCTTGCGATAGAGTCTTCCTGTGACGACACTTCGGCAGCAGTTCTTAGGGAAGAATATCTGCTATCCAATGTTATGGCCTCTCAGGAGGTGCATAAAAAGTATGGCGGCGTGGTGCCGGAACTTGCTTCCCGTGCACACCAGCAGAACATTCTTCCGGTAGTTTCCCAGGCGCTTGAACAGGCCGGTGTCACAGCAGAAGAATTGAATGCAATAGCATTTACCCGAGGTCCCGGACTTCTGGGATCGCTTTTGGTGGGCACTTCCTTTGCCAAAGGGCTTTCAATTGCTATTAATAAACCTCTTGTCGAGGTCAATCACCTTCAGGGCCATATGCTTTCTCACTTTATCAGGATTGAGGGCAGGCAACACCGAGAGCCCCGTTTCCCTTTTCTTTCACTGCTTGTCTCTGGAGGACACACCCAGATTGTCAAGGTAAATGATTATCTCGATTTTGAAATTCTTGGTCATACTATAGACGATGCTGTAGGAGAGGCATTTGACAAATGCGCTAAATTGCTCGGACTCGGATATCCCGGAGGCCCGGTTATAGATCGTCTTGCAAAGGAGGGAAATGAATCTGCATTTCGTTTTGCAAAACCCAATATTGCCGGTCTGGACTACAGTTTCAGCGGTATAAAAACATCACTACTCTATTTTTTAAGGGATAAGATTGCGGAAAACCCCACTTTCCTTGAAGAAAATAAAGTAGACATCTGTGCCTCATTCCAGAAAGATCTGATAGATATTCTGCTCAAGAAACTTATCCTTGCTGCAAAACAGACCGGTATAAAGGAGATTGCCCTCGGAGGCGGGGTCTCCGCCAACTCGTGCCTGAGAGAGCGTATCACTCTGGAAGGAGAAAAAAGGGACTGGAACGTATTCCTCCCCGAATTAAGATTCACCACCGACAATGCGGCGATGATAGGCATAGCCGGATTATATCGTTACAGAAAAGGACTTTTCTCTCCAATAGATGTGGCTCCTATATCGCGTGCTGCAGACTACAACCGGTTCTAGCAGCCCCCGCAAGAGGAGCAATTGCCCTCGCAGTTATGCATAGCTCTCTCACCGTGAAGTCCGTTGGTAAGCTCCTCTTCAGTAGCTTCTCTGACTGCAGTAATCTCACCTGTGAAATGGAGTGACTCTCCAGCCAGTTCGTGGTTGAAGTCCATCTTTACGGTTTCCTCGCTAACCTCCACTACTTTGCCGGGGATTACGCCACCCATCTGATTCATCATGGGAATAAAATTGCCGGGTACAAGAAGCTCCTCCTGGAGCACACCGTCAACTTCGAATATGTGTTTGGGCAGGTCGACGATGGCTTGGGGATTGAGTTCGCCATAACCTTCTGCTGCTGAAAGAACAAAGTCAAACTTATCACCAACACTCTTGCCGAGGAGATTTTCCTCAAATTTGGGAAGCAGATAGCCCATACCCATTATAAATTCAAGCGGATTTTCTTTGTCGCAGGAGTCTTTGGTCTCACCATTGACCTCCAGATTGTAGATCAGAGATACTACTTTGTTGTCTTCAATTTTCATTTTATAGTGAATTTCGGTTATTATTGTAAATGTATTATGCTTCAGATGTTGCAGGGGCAGGTTCGCCATTCTCAACAGGGAGACGGCGTATCTTGTATCCCATAGCTACTATGATAATCGATATTACGGGAGTTATAAAGCAGAAGAATGCATATGGGAACCAGACCATGCAGGAAATTCCCAGTACTCCTGCTTGTGCAACTGCACAGGTGTTCCAGGGCACCATTACAGAACTAACCGTGGCCGAATCCTGGAGGGTGCGGCTCAACATCTCAGGCGCGTAGCCCTTTCTCCTGTAAACGTCACTAAACATCTTTCCGGGAATCAAAATTGCCATATATTGGTCTGCAAGTATGATGTTGCAGAAAATGCAGGTTAAAACGGTGGAAGTTACCATGCTTACCAGGTTGTGCATAAAACGCAGCATACTCTCGGTGATGGTTTGAATCATCCCGCTGGCGGAAAGAGCACCTCCAAGCATTATCACGCAGATTATAATCCACACGGTATTGACCATGCCGCTCATACCTCTTGTGGAGGCCAGAGTGCTGATCATGGGGTCGCTGGCTTCAATAGATATCTCGCTGGACAACATCTTGAGTATGGTGTAGAAGAACTCCTTAAAACTGCTCATTCCGGTAACAATCTGGTCAACAATTTGGGGTTGTGCCCAAAAAGCAACCAGCGCACCGACAAAGGCTGAAATAAAGAGTGTGAGTACCGGAGGAACCTTTTTGAAAATCAGGTGAATGGTCAATACTGGAATCAATAGGAGCCATCCTGAAATATTAAACGTCTCATGAAGGGCAGCAAGTTGTGCTCCCACATCCAAATTTGAGGAAGTCGGTATGAAGAATCCTGCCAGAGTGTAAATTATTATACAGATGATTGTAGCCGGTATGGAGGTGACCAGATTATATTTTACGTGTTTGTAGAGGTCGACTCCCGCAACTGAAGCGGAGAGATTGGTAGTGTCGGAGAGAGGTGAGATCTTATCACCCAAATAGGCGCCGGAAATAATGGCACCTGAAAGCCATCCTGTTGGTATGCCCACAATTTGGCCCGCATGGAGCATTGCTACTCCTATGGTACCGACAGTAGTCCATGAACTGCCGGCCATGATGGAAATAATGGAGCAGAGCACAAATGTTACAAGCAAAAATATAGAGGGATGGATAAGTTTGAGTCCGTAATAGATCATTGTTGGAACGACACCGGAAAGCATCCAGGTTGAGGTCAGTGCCCCGATCATAAGCAAGATAAAAATTGCTTCACTCGTTTTACTCATATTGTCGCCCATTGCTTCCCCAAAACGCTCCCAAGGTACTTTGAGATAGATCATTCCAATAAGACAAGCGACTATTGCAGCAGTAACAAGGGCAATTTGTGAGGGGCCGCTGGTAACATCTTCACCGAAAATGACTACACCTACAGCCAGTATAACCACTAGTATTACTACAGGAACGAGTGACAGAAGCAGACCGGGTTTTTTCTCTTTTTTCTTTTTCTCCATCAGAGTCCGTTAAAATTTACGTTTGAGAAGCAGAGCGAGGGTATTTGCCATTTACGACTTTCCAACCGGTCATCGGCAGTAACGATGAGATTGTTCCACAGGCCAATTAGGTTGCCAGACACCAACATTTCGTTTACGGGGTGGACTATTTCTCCATTGTTGAACAGAAATCCCTCTATGCCGTAGGAAAAGTCTCCGGTTGCGGCATTACAGTTACCTCCGTTAAACTGCGTGACATAAATACCTCTGCCCGCTCTCTTCAAAATATCGGACAAAGATAATTTATTATTTGACAAAAGCTCGCTTTTCAGCATCATTACCACCGAAGGTGTCCCTATAGTAACCTCAAGCGATAATTTACGGCTATAATAGTTGTCTATGAAAAAATTGCATATTGTGCCACCTGAAATGATATCACGCTCTTTGGTTGCTATGCCTTCGATATTGAATAAACGGGATGATGCGTTGCCGATAGTATGCGGCATATCTCTTAGGAAAACATTGTCCCCAAAAACTTTTTCCCCAAGCTTGTCCGCTAGAAATGAGTTGCGTGTATGGAGAGAACTTCCCTTGAGGGCTTCGGTGAGTGGAATGACCAGTTTTGATGCAACAGTCCTGTCTACAACCATATTGTATGTTCCGGAAGGTAACCTTAGTGGCCCTATACTTTCAATTGCCCTATTGAGAGCTTTCGTACCACATCCCTTGTATTGGAGATTATCGAAGAAAACCTCATCTTCAAACCAATTCCTTTCGGGCTTTTCATCGCCATTGCCGGCGACTGAGCAGGTGGCGCCGATCGAAAAACCCGATTTTCGCTGATATCCCTCAAATCCCAGGCTGTCGGCGATAAAGTATTCCTCCACATAGTCAGCATACTCGCTCTCTGCTGAAATTACCCTGCTGTCAGAGAGCATCTCGGCAGACACCTCCTGTGCAATAGTAAGACCTCTGGAAGGGGGACGTGTTTCAATGTAAGGATCGTACTGATGAAGATCAGGTCCGCCACCCTTATAACAGATATCTCTATCAGGTAGAGTTCTGCACTCATCCGGGGTCATCAGGAGTGTAGCCTTAACCGCATCTGCCGCAAACTGCCTTAGTGTGCCTTCATCCATTAGGTTGGTGGAAAAGGCACCATACCTCCCTTCGGTAAAGATATGGAAATTGAGAGCTGAACTGGCAGCTTGATAGAGACGATCTATCTCTCCATTGAGTATTGTCACCATATCGCCGTTGCCTTTCTCTAAAAATACCCGCGCACCCGATGCACCTGCATCCAACGCCATTTGCAGCGCTTTCATCGTAATATCTCTCATCATTTGCTTCCTCCTACTGTCAGTGATCTTACTAGTACTGTTGGCATACCACAAGAGACGGGGCACTGCTGTCCTTTTCCACAGGTCCAGGAGGAATCTTCCATCCTGTTGTCGGATGCCACCTCTAAAATATCCGCAAGTGCTCTTGGACCGTTACCTATAACATTGACGTCCTTGATAGGGCGGGTGAGGCGTCCGTTCTCAATCATACGCCCGCTCTTGACAAAGAATGTAAAGTCACCCGCTCCGATCTGTACCTGTCCGTTCCGGAATTTATCCACATAAATACCTTTGCGCACGCTGGAGATGATATCCTCGGCACTCGCGGAGCCGTTTTCCATATAGGTGGCGCGCATCCTCGGTATGGGTTCAAACCTAAAGGACTCTCTGCGTCCGTTGCCGGTAGGTGCCACTTTATAATGCAAGGCGCTGATGCGGTCGTGGAGATAGGAGGTGAGTACTCCTTCCGTAATCAGCATAGTCTTTTGCCCCGGCACTCCTTCGTCGTCAACGTTGAGAGAGCCCCTATTTGAGGGAAAGGTAGCGTCGTCTGCTATACTTATAGCTTCGCTGCAGATCTTTTTGCCCATCTTGTCGGAAAATATGGAGATCCCCTTGCGGTTGAAATCAGCCTCGAATGCATGTCCTATTGCTTCGTGGAGCAGAATTCCGGATCCACCGGCTCCCATTACCACCATCATTTCGCCTCCTTTGGGACGAACTGCCTCCAGCACTGTAGGAATGGCTTCGAGAATTTCATTAACGATTTCATCCGCCAGGGTGGGTGTGAACATTTCATTTCCCATCCTGAAACTTTTCGAACAGGTATAATTGTCGGTGACGCCGTTTTGGCTGAATACCGCACTGAAGGTTACTGAGGTCAGCGGTCTTTCATCGCAGTAAAATTCTCCCAGGGAGTTGAAGAACATTATCTTGCTTAGAGAAGAGGAACTCTGTCCGACAATCTGCACTATTCTGTTGTCACCGTCTGAAAGTCGTTGGTGGATCTCTTTGAGATATCCCTTTTTTGAGAAAACGTCAAAATCAGCTGCTGTATAAGTTTGGGAATAATAATTTGCCAGTTTAAGAGGTATAAAGGGGGCTGTTTTTCTCTCACCGGCCGGACTCTCTGCAATACGGGCAGCCGCCTGTGCCGCTGCTCGCAGATGTTTCATATCTGTACTTTCCGAATATGCATAACCTGTTCGACCATCACGTATTACTCTGATACCGGCCCCGAAATCTATATCGTTGCGGATGGCATTGACCTCACCGTCACGTAACGTTAGAACTTCCTGCGTACTGTATTCACAAAAAATGTCAGCATAGTCACCTCCGGAAGCGAGAGCCTCCTCCATGAGAAGGATCAACTGTTCCTTGGTTATTTTAAACAATTCGAAAAAATGGTTCATCAATAAAAAAACTACTGCATTGCTGCAGTAGTGTTTAGGATTAATAATCTCTCATTTTGCTGGCAGAGTGTTACAAGTTTAACAAATCTCATCGGCTTTTACTCTGACAATCTGTCCTTTACGCGCAAACGCCAATTCGGAATTGTTTTGTTTTTTTTCTTGTACGAGCCTCTCAAAAGTGATGTTCAAACCTAGAAGAATAGTTTCTCTAAGTTCTCTCGTCTCTAGTTCGCTCATAATTGATTAGTAGGTTATATAAGGTTTTATTATGTATTTTAGTCACAACATTCGTTCCACCTTCGGCGATAATAGTGCTCGGGTTATTGGAATTATCTATCATTATCCAGTAATCGCATACCGGAATATAGAGATTGAAAAGATTTCTGATGCCAACATCATAACGTCTGCGGATAGTGGCTTCAGGGACATAGTGTCCTCCTGCTTCAACCCTGAGTTTCACCCGCTCGACAGCCAGTTCGGGCATTTTGAGCCAAAAAAAGACCAAAGTCACTATGTAGCCCTTTTGCTGTGCTTCGGCTATTACCCTTACAAGTGTTCTGGTAGCCAGAGTGGTTTCAACTCCGAAGGTTGCTCCTTTCTCAATCAACTCTTCAATCCTCTCCATCATCAACCTGCTAGCCCTTACGGCAGACTCTTCCGGTTTATTGGGGGACAAACGCTTTGCAATCTCATCCGAATTGACAAACTCATCACAATTGAGCATGTCGGGCAATATCGTGTAGGATGCGGTGGATTTCCCTGCTCCGTTGCAGCCTGCTATTATATAAAGTCTAGGCATATCCTCACCTCAATCGAAAACAAAAGTAATAAAATAAATATGTAATAGGCAAATTTATTGTGCCTTTTTTTCAACAACAAATTCCCTCATTCTCTCCCTTTTTATGTGTAATGCCATAGCCGAAAAGTGCAAAATCTCCTTTACAGGGGTCTGTGGGGAATATTTCCTTTAGAAATGAGGTGATCTCCAACGCTGTTGATAAATCGGTGCTTTTACGTGACGTGATACCGAGCATTGCAGCCGTGCGGTGGACATGGACATCAAGTGGTATGATAAGGTCGGCAGGAGAGGTGTTTTTCCACAATCCGAGGTCAATTATGCCGTCATCTCGTACCATCCAGCGTCTTAGCAGGTGTATCTTTTTATTGGCTGCCTTCGGATCGCTTTTCTGACCGTAGATTTCAGTTCTGAAAAGGTCGGGAGTGAGTAATTCGAGAGAGTCGTATTGCATATAGAAGTCTCGAAGCCTTAAACAGATAGCTGCAAAGTCACTCCATTTGATTGTTCTGTGGAGTGATGTTTTTTCATTACGCCATTCCCTTTCCATAATATAGCGGTATGGCTGCCACTGCATCTCGTCGAAAGCCCTGTTGCAATTTCTTACAATCATATCCCTTCTGCCCCAGGCAAGATGTGCAGCAATCACGGCGGCGATTTCCACGTCCTGCAGGGAGGCTTTGCCCGACTGGGTCAATTGCGCGAATTTTTTAGGAAAAATCACAGGATCCGTCTCGAAGTATTCGGGACGGTTGTACATAAGTGCATATTTTGTAAGGATCTCTTTCACGATTGTTGTTGTCTGCTTAAAAAAGAAAGGTGACCTATGAAAGCCACCCCTCAAATATAAACAAAACGCCTTGCGGCTTATTTCTTCTTATTCTTGTATCTGCTGTAGAACTTGTCAACGCGACCTGCGGTGTCTACAAGCTTCATCTTGCCGGTATAGAAAGGGTGTGAAGTGTTTGAAATCTCGACCTTTACTAAAGGGTACTCAACGCCGTCAACCTCAAGGGTCTCCTTAGTGTTGACGCAAGAGCGTGTGATGAACACATGGTCATTTGACATATCCTTGAAAGCTACAAGACGGTAGGATTCGGGATGTATACCTTTTTTCATCTTATCGGTGTGTTAATTGTTAATTAATCTTTTTCGGGCTGCAAAAGTAGAAATAATTTGGGGAATGGCCAAATATTTTGTCGCTTTTTGTAACTTTGCCGCATATTTTAAGCCAAACACACAATTATTTTGATCTTATGACTCTTATTAAATCCATTTCAGGCATCAGAGGAACCATTGGAGGTGCCCCGGGTGATGCATTGACCCCAATTGACATCGTTAAATTCACCTCGGCTTATGCGCGTCAGCTCCAGAGAAAATTCCCATCCCAAAAGTGCTATAAAGTGGTTGTAGGCAGGGATGCCCGTATCTCCGGAAAGATGGTTGACTCCATCGTCTGCGGTACGCTTATGGCTTGCGGTATCGATGTTGTGAATGCAGGCCTGGCATCCACTCCCACGACTGAGATGGCAGTGATATTCCAGAATGCTGACGGTGGGATCATTCTCACTGCCTCACACAATCCAAAACAGTGGAACGCTCTCAAGCTTCTCAATGAGAAGGGTGAATTTTTGACGGCGGAAGAGGGGGCCACCCTTCTGGAGATTGCCGAGTCCAACGATTTTGATTATAAGAATGTGGATTCCATTGGCCGGATGGAGTGCAAGGACTTTACTCAGGCGCATATAGATGCAGTTCTCTCATATCCACTTGTGGATCTAAAAGCCATAAAAGCTGCAGGGTTCAAGGTAGTGCTTGATGCTATCAATTCTGTGGGAGGTATAGTGATGCCGAAGCTTTTCGAGGCGCTTGGAGTGGAGTGTGTCACAATCAACGGTGAACCAACCGGTTATTTCGCACACAATCCGGAGCCGATTCCATCAAATCTCACTGATCTCTCTGCCGCGGTTGTAGCCGGTGGAGCTGATCTCGGAGTTGCTGTGGATCCGGATGTGGATCGCCTCGCTTTCATCTCTGAGAATGGGGAGGCGTTTGGCGAAGAGTACACTTTGGTGGCTGTCGCTGATTATGTGCTGTCGCATAGAAAGGGTGCCACCGTTTCCAATATTTCCTCTTCGAGGGCTCTAAAGGATGTGACTGAAGCCTATGGCTGTCAGTATTACTCCTGTGCGGTGGGTGAGGTTAATGCATCCACTATGATGCAGAAGGTTAATGCCGTTATCGGTGGAGAGGGTAACGGTGGTGTTATTGTTCCGGATTTCCACTATGGCCGCGACGCTTTAATAGGAGCAGCACTCTTCCTAAGTCTTATGGCTCAGAAAAAGCTCTCTGCATCTGCCCTGCGCGCCACTTATCCCGATTATTTTTTATCTAAAAATAGGATAGAGATCTCCGATCCTGCTGTGATCGATTCTCTCATTGAGGCAGTAAAGGAGCATTATTCATCTGAGCGCATAACCAGCATCGATGGTCTTAGAGTGGACTTTGATGAAGAGAAGAAATGGTTTGTGCTGCGCAAATCCAATACAGAGCCAATCATCCGAATCTATGCTGAGGCTCCAACCGAAATAGTTGCAGAAGCACTTGCGCAGGAAGTAATCTCAATACTCAGTACACGATACTCTGATTTCATAACTCAAAACTCATAACTATAACCCCGTAACTTATATCTCAACACTACTAGTCCCGCACTTGGACTCTTTTCCACTACCCACTATAAAATGTTTTCTTTCAGGACCACACCATTGTTAGAGCAACCCGACCTTGTACTTAAGGACGGCAGATTGGCAATGCTTTGCAATCAGGTGGCCTGGCACCCTGACAAAGGAGAATATCATTTCGAAGCAATCGCTCGCGAAAGGAATCTGGTGCGACTTTTCATGCCGGAACATTCGTTGTATGGTGAATGCTGTCCGGGTGTTGAATTGGTGGAAATCGGTGATTCTATTCCATTGGAATATCTCAAGGATATTGATGCATTGATTATAGAACTACAGGATGTTGGTTCAAGATATTGTACGGCTACCCGCACTTTACTCAAACTCTTCTACGACCTGCATCACTCCGGCAGCGATATCTCGGTTTATGTTATGGATGGGATCAATTCTTCCGGTCGTCAGGTGGAAGGAACGATGGGGGTGATGGGTCTTCCGCATAGGCATGGGCTTACCTTCGGAGAGATTGCCAACTTCTTTTATTATGAGCTTAACGCAAAATTCCATCTTCATATAATTTCGGCGGAGGCGGAAAAGGTCAATAAAGATCTGA
This sequence comes from Bacteroidales bacterium, assembly GCA_012511975.1. Taxonomy (GTDB): domain Bacteria; phylum Bacteroidota; class Bacteroidia; order Bacteroidales; family UBA932; genus Cacconaster. The sequence continues at coordinate 10,832 of JAAZEZ010000064.1, forward strand.
TGCCATGGAGTATTCCTCCTTTTTCCGATTTTGCCGGACTCTTTACATCTCATTTCTATAGCGGACAGTGCCTCTGGATGGGAACCAATGTCAGTTACGGTCATGGTACTACGCGTCCGTTTGAACAGTTCGGCGCACCTTTTATGGAGCCGCTTTATGACTTCAACCGTAAAAATGGATTCAGAAATTGGAATGATCCGGCCAATCCGCTCTTCGATGATAGTCTCTACGTAAGATGGTGTAGATTTGAACCGGCATATGGTATCTGGAAAGATGAAGTTTGTTTCGGATTTCATCTGATGTTTATACCCGGACATACCTATCATGCACTGAACCATGCTCTTCGTCTAATACGTTTTGCCCGCGAGCAGTTTCCTGAAGACTTCAGATATAACGGACTTGAACCTTTTCTTCAGGATAACATGCTTTTTAGTTATATTACCGGCGAAATTGATTGGGAATTGACCAGTGAACATATCAAGACCGAGGAGCAGAAATGGCTTCGTAAAGTGAAGAAATATCTGCTTTATGGAGATTCCCCTTGGCGCGTTAAATAATAAAACATGGATAAGAAGGATTATAAGATATTATTTGTTTGTCTCGGTAATATTTGCCGTAGTCCGATGGCTGAATTTATCATGAAACACAAGGTTGCTGAATCAGGTGTGGCAGATAGGTTTGAGATAGCATCTGCCGGTACGAGTGATGAAGAACGCGGTAACCCTGTTTACCCGCCTGCCAGGAAGATGCTATATCGCCATGGCATCAGTTGTGACGGAAAATATTCCCGTCAGATAGTTCCCGAAGATTACCACTATTATGATCTGATTATCGGGATGGATTCATCAAATATTAGTGACATGTATTATGCCTTTGGCGGTGATCCCGAAGGGAAAATCCGGCTGTTGCTCGATTATACGGGACATTCACGAAATATAGCAGATCCCTGGTACACCGGAGACTTCCAGGCTACATGGGATGATGTTAACGAGGGTTGTGATGCCCTCTTAGTTGATCTAGGCCTCATTTGATTTTTCCAAAATCCCTAAAAAGTGCTATATTCACCTCTAAATTTGTGAACTATGAGACTATTATCGATCCTATCGGCTCTGCTGCTTTTTGCCGGGAGCCTTTTTGCACAACCTTTGACACAAACTAAGAGTACCCTGACTCCTGCTCAGGAGCATATCTCGGACATGGGCTTCGGTGTATTCATCCACTGCGGCATCTACAGTATGCTAGGGCAGGGCGAATGGGCGATCCAGAACCAGGATATTCACTGGCAGGAATATGAAAAAATGGCCGGTGCATTCTATCCCATACATTTTGATGCCAAACAATGGGTCTCTGCAATCAAAGATGCGGGTGCACGCTATATCTGCATCACTTCGCGCCTCCACGACGGTTTCTCGATGTGGAATACCGCTCAGTCGGAGTACAATATTGTGGATGCTACTCCTTTTGGCCGTGACGTGCTCAAGGAGTTGGCTCAGGAGTGCGAAAAACAGGGTATTCAGCTCCACTTTTACTACTCCGCCCTGGATTGGCGTAGAGAGGACTATCCTCGCGGACGTACAGGACGCGGATGTGGGAGAGGCCCGCAGCAGCCCATAGATAACTATTTCAACTTTATGTACGCACAGTTGACGGAGTTGCTGACCCAATATGGTAAGATCGGATGTATCTGGCAGGACGGTCATTGGGATCATGAGGAGGATCCGGTGGAGTTTGATTGGCGTTATGACACCCTATATCCGCTGATCAAATCGCTTCAGAACGATTGTCTCATTGGAAATAATCACCATCTTGACCCCTTCGAGGGTGAGGATATTCAGATATTCGAAAGGGATGTGCCGGGTGAAAATAAAATCGGATTAATGCAGGGAGGAGTAAGTGAGAATCTCCCTCTGGAAACTTGCCAGACAATGAATAACTCCTGGGGATACCGTATCAAAGATCAAAACTACACGAGTGCTCCCGAACTGATACGTTATTTGGCATATACTGCGGGTCGCAATGCCAATCTTTTGCTCAATGTCGGCCCTCAGCCAGATGGACGCATCCCTGCTGCAGCTCTGGAGAGGCTGGCAATAATCGGTGAGTGGCTCTCTAAAAATGGAGAGTCAATCTACGACACACGTGCCACTCTGATTCCGCCACAGCCATGGGGAGTAGTGACACACGGTAAATCGGTCACCAAAGATGGCAACCCTTCCACCCTTTATCTTCATGTGTTTCCGAAAGATCTCGCTTCGAGTAAGAGCGGTGTAGCAGTTGATGGAGGCATCCGCATTTTCATACCTTTTGATGGGATTCCGAAGGTACGCAGCGTAGTTTCGCTTGTGGATGGTACTGCAATTTCCTTCCGTCGCTGCCAGGAAGGCCTGTTTGTGACAATACCGCCGGCAATGCTTGATGACACTCCTAATTGTGTTATTAAAGTGGAGATGTAAGGGGAGTGAGTTTCGTGGAGGAGTTTTGGATCAGATTTTTGTATTTATGAATGATATTTCTTCGTAATTCAAAGAGGAAGCAAAAACTTCAAATCCATTTTTATTCAATAATTGCGTAATCTGCTTCGATTTGACCTCTTCAGGATGAAAACGATCATGAAATTCTACGAGAAGTTGCTTTATGGTCACTTTGGAATTCATTAGGGTTTCCAATACTTCATATTCAGCCCCTTCAATATCCATTTTTACAATATCAACGTGTTTATGACCGAGTTCATTCGAAATATCATCAAAGCTTTTCATTTTAACCTCTATATACCCTTTGTCGCTTACAAATTGGTTTAAGAGCAATGAGCCGCTTATACCTTTGCCCTCTTCAGGTAAATAGAATTTTTCGATTCCCGTTTTCGTGGAAATCCCATAACCATAAAAAGCAAATAGCGG
>JAAZEZ010000065.1 GCA_012511975.1 Bacteroidales bacterium
CGCTCATACCGATACTTTTGAGAACTTCTTTAGTACAGGTGTAATCGATCCCACTAAGGTGATGCGCGTAGCACTTGAGAATGCAGCTTCTGTCGCAGGAATGTTGCTTACTACCGAGTGTGCACTTGCCGACATTAAGGAGGAAGTGCCTCCGATGCCGATGGGCGGAGGTGCCCCCGGTATGGGTATGATGTAATTCCTATCGGAGAAACACAATATAAATATTATTGGGGAGCAATCGTGCTTACGGTTGCTCCCTTTTAATTTTTTTATCTGAAAAAATCAATTAATTAGAACCATTAAAAATATTTATGCTCTTAAAACCAGCAGGGATAAGAACTACTATGTAGAGCTGCAAAGTCTTGATGCCGATGCTCTTGTAGACACCCTGTTTGCACTTCCTCCTAACGTAGGCAACCTTATGCAGATTTGGTAAAAGTGGCGCTTTGGGTATGATATAAATCCTATATTGGATAGAAATATTATATTTGCGGGGAGCAACCTTATGCGGTCGCTCCCTTTTTATTTCTTTTCAGACAATGGACGACAAAAAATATATGCGCGAAGCGCTTAAAGAGGCAGCAGTGGCACTTAAACAGGGAGAAGTGCCTATTGGAGGAGTTGTTGTGTGCAAGGGCCATATCATTGCACGCGGCCACAATCTTACTGAACTTCTTACCGATCCTACCGCCCATGCGGAGATGCAGTTGATTACCATGGCTACGGAATACCTTGGCGGTAAGTATCTGAAGGAATGCACACTTTATGTAACTGTGGAACCATGCCCTATGTGTGCTGCAGCGTTGGCCTGGGCACAACTCGGACGTCTTGTTTATGGAGCTGACGATCCTAAGAGAGGATATTCACTCTTTTCCCCATCTCTCCTACATCCGAAAACAGAGGTGGTAAAAGGAGTTCTGGACATTGAGTGTGGCAATCTGGTAACTGAGTTTTTCAGAGATAAAAGAAACTAGTGTTTAGTTCTGAATTCTGAGTATGTAGTATTGAGTTGAGTAGCTAGTATTTAGTTTTGAGTATGGAATGGTTTCAAGGGCTTGGTCTTCCGGGACTCTTTCTAGGCACATTTATGGCTGCGACCATGGTGCCTTTCAATTCAACTGTACTCTATATAGGTATACTTCTGACAGGGGTCAATCCCTGGATAGTCTTCTTGGTAGGCACATTGGGCAACTGGTCGGGTGGACTTACTACGTATGGTGTAGGACGTATTGGTAAATGGGAGTGGATAGAGAAGTGGTTCAAGGTAAAACCGGAGACTTTGACTGCACAAAAAGAAAAAATAGATCGCTGGCGATCGCTTTTGGCACTTGTCACCTGGTTTCCTTTTATAGGTGATGTTTTTGCAATCGCACTAGGTTTTTACAGGGTTCCATTCTGGAAATGTTCTTTCTATATGCTTATTGGCAGAGGTCTGAGATTTCTGCTCTGGACCCTTCTTTTTATCAAATATGGCGAAGCTGTAGTGAATTATATTTTTTAGCCGTTTAAGCCATATAGCGACAAGAACCTCTTGATCACTTTTTTTCGTACTTCGAGATAAATGATGAGACGATACTACTTAACCCTTTTCTCTCGCTTAAAGTTTCTTTCAATTCTTTGGCTCTTCTTCGCGATACCGGCATCTCGGTATCATCGGTGAGGGTAATTTTAATAGCCTGATGGTTATATCGCTTGATGTACTCCCTGTTGAGCACCACGCTATTGCTAAATTGCTCCTTACAATTATTTGTAAAATAATTATTGAAGATAGGGCTAAATTGTGTAAATTGCGAATTATGGAATTTCAAAAGCAGATAACACTAAAACAGATATTATGATTAGAAGAGATTTCCTTAAGCAAATTGGTCTGGTAACGGCAGGCTTAGCTATTACAGACCCGTTTGCGATGGCTAAAAGTATGGCGGGCATGTCAGCCGAAGAGCTTGCAAAACTACCGCCGGAAGAGCTGATTCACTTCCCATTACGCAGTTTGAGACCCGATACGGGCGGTAAGCGGATTACAGCTATAATAGTCGGAGCCGGAAATCGGGGAAGACTCTATGCCTCCTATGCGGAGAGATATCCGGAGAACTTTAAGATCGTGGGTGTTGCAGAACCGATAGAAGGTCGTAGAGATGCTATGATTAAAAAACACGGCATTCCTATGGAAAACGCGTTTGTAGGCTTTAAGGAGCTTTTGGAGCAACCGAAGCTGGCCGATGTCGTAGTAATAGCTACTCCTGATGATCTGCACTATGAACCTTGTATGAAGGCGTTGGAGCTTGGTTATGATGTGCTTTTGGAAAAGCCTATTGCCCAAACCGAAAAAGAGTGCAGGGATATACTGCGTCAGACGGAAAAATACAATAGGATAGTGGCAGTATGTCATGTGCTGAGATATGCACCATATTTTATCGCACTGAGGGAATATATCAGGTCAGGAGCGATAGGAGAAGTTGTGAACATTCAACATATGGAGCCGATAGAATTTGCGCATATGGCCCATTCATATGTTCGTGGCAAATGGAGAGTAGAGAAGGAGACAACTCCCATTATTCTCGCCAAATCGTGTCACGACCTCGATATCATGCGTTGGCTGATAGATAAACCCTGCAAGGTAATTTCAGCAGAAGGGTCACTGCATTTATTCAAAAAGGAAAATATGCCGGAGGGTGCGCCATTCAGATGTACCGATGGCTGTCCGTATGAAGCCGAGTGCCCGTTCTCGGCAATGGATGTATATTTGAGACGTAAGAAGCACCTCGGAGTCTTTGACCTTAAGAACAGAAATGATGATGCGGAGATCTTGGAGAAACTTCGCACAACAGGCTATGGTCGTTGCGTATTCCAATGTGATAATGACCAACCCGACCATTATGTGACAACTATGCTGTTTGAAGAGGATAAGACAGCTACATTTACAATGGATGCCTTTACCCCCTGGGGAGGTCGCCGAACCCGCGTTATGGGCACGAAGGGATACATTGAAGGAGATATGAGCATATTTACAGCCTGGGACTTCAAGACGGGCAAGACTAAAATTTGGTCGAGAGAGGTTGAGGAATTGGAGGAATATAAGGGAGCAGGCCATGGTGGAGGCGATTTAGCACTGGTGCGTGACTTTCTTGAGGCGGTAGCAGCCCAGGACCAGTCCAGGCTTAGCAGCACTTTGGAGGCATCAGTGGAAAGTCATGTTATGGGCTTTGCAGCAGAAAAGAGCCGCAAGTCCATGAGAAAGGTAAGAGTTAAAATGAGAGATTAAAAATAGGTCGAAGGCTATACAGCTACTTCTCATCTGAATTTTCATAAGGTAGAATAGTTTTGATTAATTTAAATTATTCTTACCTTTGCAGTTTACTGAGATATGGTGTAATGGTAGCACTACAGATTTTGGTTCTGTCTGTCTAGGTTCGAATCCTGGTATCTCAACTTGTTAACCAATTAAACAGCGCTGTCTTGGAACCTCCGAGTTGTCAATTTCCATATGCTGACGAAAGCTCTTCCGAGCCTTCCTCTTTATACAGTGCAATCCCATTCACTTTAATTCACTTATCCCCGCTTTAGGAGGCGGCGGATGCCTTATCCTATTTTCATAACTATGGCACTTTATCTTAAAAAAGAACTTGACAATGATGCGCAAATCTTCGTATGGGAGGTTACCGAGAGTGAAAAGCAACTGATGGAACTCTCGGCTCCGATTCCCAACGATGAGCTCGAAGACCTGAGTTTTATCAAGAGCGAAGCCCGCAGAAGGGAGAAACTTGCAGTCAGAGCCCTTCTCAACGAGATATTCGAGGATAAGGTATATCTGGGTCACCACGACAACGGCCGTCCTTACCTCCAGAATATGGCCACTGAGATTAGTATTGCGCACACCAATCGTTTTGTGGCTATCATCATCCATCCGGATGAAACACTGGGCATCGATATTGAGTCCCTCGACCGTGATTTCTCCGCAGTAGAGACGAAAGCCCTTTCCGAGGATGAGATCGAGGACCTGTCAGAGAGGCATAAGAACCTACATCTGGCTATCTACTGGTGTGCAAAAGAGGCTATTTACAAGAGAATGTCTCTACATGGGGTTGATTTTGCGGAGCAGATAGAGCTTGAACGCTTCAGTCCCGATGATGATGGTGAACTTGAAGCAACTTTCACTCATAAGGATGGTGTAGAGATGGAGTTTGAGCTCGAATATATGGTATTTGAGGATCACGTGATGGTCTGGGTGGTGGGTTAATGCCTTTCTGTCAGTATCCTGTGCATACATAGCCGCTGTTGCATTTATGGCATCAGCGGTTTTTAAATCTCTATAAAATAACTACCTTTGTCAGCTCAACTGATAATATAAATATATAGAATAATATGGCAAAGATATCTAAGAACTTTGTTAAGGAGTTGGAGTGGAGAGGGATGATTCATGACATGATGCCTGGTACGGAAGAACAGTTGATGAAAGAGCGTACTTCGGCTTATGTGGGTATCGATCCCACTGCGGATTCACTACACATAGGTCACTTGGTGAG
>JAAZEZ010000066.1 GCA_012511975.1 Bacteroidales bacterium
TATTGACTTGAGAACAACCAATCAATGCAAATAAACAAACCAAAATAAAAAGATATATATTCCTCGTTTTCATCTTTAATATCTCATTTGCCGGTAATATAGACGGTTATTACTCCCAATTGCTCATATTGTACAACCTTTACGGTTTTGATTCTCCATTTTTTCAGCCCGATAAGATGCATTACCTCACCCTTTGTCTCTACTTCCTTGTCATTATAAACATAGATTATTTTAATGTTGTCCTGCTCAGAATCTAAATTTGCTACATTGTCCATTATGTATTTATTCACATAAAGATAACCCTCTTTCGCTTTTCCAGTACGGATATGCTGAATACCATTTGTACTTAGAATATCACTTTTTTCGATATAGAGTTTTTTAATCGCCTTTTGGTTTATCGAAGAAAAAGGGTCATTAACAGAAGTCTTGGTATGACTGCAATCAAATAAATAATTACAATAATAATTTGTTAATAAAACAGATGGAATTTTGTCAAAATCAACACAGCATCTTTTACCAATAAAGATATTGTCAATATAGACACTAAGGCTGTCGCTGTTTGGACTATGTGCATTAGCATTCAGATTGAGACACAAGCAAATGGTGATAAATAGTATTTTAAGGGCGTGCTTCATAATCAATTTTTATAATGCATATTATCCTTTCATTGTTTTTTACACAAGGTGGGGGTTTTAACATAAACCCTGAAAGTTTAGCTCTAACTTTCAGGGTTTACATCGCTTTCAGCTATTTTTTATTTCATATAAGAGTATCTGTAATCCGTAGGAGATACCAGAGTCTCTTTTATCGTACGGGGGATGGTCCAGCGAATGAGATTGAACTCGCCGCCGGCCTTATCGTTGGTACCTGAAGCACGTGAACCGCCGAAGGGCTGCATACCTACTACCGCACCAGTGGGCTTGTCATTGATATAGAAGTTACCGGCTGTGTAGCGCAGTTTGTCTGCAATTTTCTGAACTGCAATCCTGTCTCTGCCAAATACTGCACCTGTAAGACCATAGATGGTAGAGTTGTCGCAAAGCTCAACTGCCTTATCCATTTCCTCATCCTTATATACATAGACTGTGAGAACAGGACCGAAGATCTCCTCAACCATAGATTTGAAATGAGGATTTGTAGTTTCAATAACGGTAGGGTGAACAAAGTAACCCTTGCTCTTATCGTATTTGCCACCCATTACTATCCTGGCATCCTTGCTATTGCGTGCAAGCTCTATATAAGAAACAATATTATCAAAAGAGGCTTCGTCGATCACTGCATTTACAAAGTTCAAGGGATCGCAAACATCTCCCATCTTGATCTCTGCTGCCTGCTCCTTAATACCCTCAAGGATTGCAGGCCAAAGTGAAGCGGGAACATACATTCTTGAGGCTGCCGAGCACTTCTGACCCTGGAACTCAAATGCTCCGCAGAAAGCAGCGGTAGCTACCTCCTTCACACATGATGAAGGGTGAACAAAGATAAAGTCCTTACCGCCGGTCTCTCCCACCAAACGGGGATATGAGATATATTTCTCAAGATTATTGGCAGCCTGTTTCCAAAGTGTATTGAAGGTTGCATTGGAGCCGGTAAAATGTACACCTGCCATATATTTGGAGTTGAATACCACATCACCAATTACCCTACCCGGGCCCGGAAGGAAGTTGATCACGCCATCAGGCACACCTGCCTCCTTAAAGACCTTCATCAGATAGTAGTTGGAGAGAATCGCCGTAGTCGCCGGCTTCCATACGGTCACATTACCCATCAGTATAGGGGACATATTGAGGTTACAGGCGATAGAGGTAAAGTTGAAGGGACTTAATGCAAACACAAAACCTTCAAGGGCTCTATACTCAACACTATTGATCTGCCCGGGAGCACTCTTTGGCTGGAATCCATAGAGCTTACCCGCAAAATGAGCATTGTATCGCAGGAAGTCAATCAGTTCACAAGCAGCGTCAATTTCAGCCTGATAGATATTTTTGCTCTGTCCGAGCATTGTGGAGGCATTGATAACAGCGCGATATTTACCTGCGATCAAGTCAGCAATCTTCAGCAGAATAGTGGCGCGAACAGTCCAATCTAGCTCCGACCACTCTTTGTGGGCAGCCATTGCTGCATCTATAGCCATCTGTACCTCCTTTTCCCCTGCCTTGTGGTAAGTGGCGAGCACGTGCCGGTGATCATGCGGCATCACCACTGTGCCTGTATTACCGGTACGCACTTCTTTGCCTCCGATGATAAGGGGGATCTCTATCACTTGAGAACTCTGTTTTTTGAGTTCTGCCTCAAGTACTTCCCTTTCAGGAGAACCTTTAAGATAAGTTTTTACCGGTTCATTTGCCGGCAGCGGAAAAGAAAAGATTGCATTTTTCATAATGATTATTGTTTTAATTATTCTGCTAAGATAGCAAAATCAGAATAAATTTTCTAATTTTGGCACCTGTTATTAACAAATCAGTATGAAAACAGCACTTGTACAACTTGATATAGTTTGGGCGAAACCTGAGATAAATTGCAATCATATATCCGAATTGCTTGAAACAATACCACAAGTAGACCTTGTAGTACTGCCGGAAATGTTCTCCACAGGATTTGCCACGAAACCGGAGGGGATAGCTGAAGATGAACCCAGTACATCTCTGGAATGGATGAAGAAGAGTGCTGTCGGAATGGATTGTGCTATCGCAGGAAGTATAGCTCTTAAAACAGATGAAGGGTATTTTAACAGATTCTATTTTGTAAAACCTGACGGTGACCTAATAACCTATGACAAACGTCATCTTTTCACATACGGAGGCGAGCATCTTACTTTCAAACCCGGAAATGAACGAGTTATAATTGAGTGGCGCGGAGTGAGAATACTTCCCATTATCTGCTACGACTTGCGTTTTCCGGTATGGAGTCGCTATCGCGGGGATTATGATATGATGATTTGCGTGGCCAGCTGGTCAATACCCCGCCGCTATCATTGGGACGCACTCATCAGAGCAAGAGCTATTGAAAACCAGTGCTATGTGGCAGCTGTAAATCGCATAGGAACCGATCCTAGCAGAGAATACGATGGCGGAACAGCATTTATCGACCCTTACGGACAGCCCATTGCACTCTGCAGTGACAACAAAGAAGAGGTAATAATTTGCGAAACCGACCTGCAAATACTCGAAAAATATAGAAAAAAGTTCCCCGCACTTGGAGACAGGGATAATTTTTCGATCCTTTAATGGATTGTCTGGAAAAAATTCTGTAAAAATTGTTTTAACGGGACAACTTTTTTTGCTTCCTTAAATTATCTAATCCGGCAAGGAAAATCTGACAATCAGTCCCGTACCTGAAGGTCCGGAAGAGGCGGAAATGGTACCTCCGTGAGCCAGAACAGCATTTTTCACGATAGAAAGACCGAGACCGGTACCGCCGGCCGCACCTTCACCGCGTGTACGGCCCTTGTCTACACGGTAAAACCGTTCGAAAATGCGATTAAGATGTTTGGCAGGGATACCGGAACCATTGTCAGAAACTTCAAACTCTATGCTGTCCTCTCTTCTGACACAAGCAATCTTCAAAGTGTCCGCCCCTGAAGCGTACATCACCGCATTTTCCACCAGATTGCGAAAAACCGAGTATAAAAGCCCCTGGTCACCTCTGACAAAAAGATAATCTGGGATAGCGAGCTTGACTGAAATGCCTGCAGAATCGAGTTTGACCTTGAAATCCTCTATCACATCATTGATTATACGCTCAAGATCCACTCCTTCTTCCATTGTGGCTCTTCCTTCGTCAAGACGGGAAACGGTGGACATATAGGCCATCAAGCGTGTTATTCGCTCACTTTGTGAGAGACAACGATCAAGAAAGTGACGACGCTTCTCATCAGGGAGATCCGGGTTGGCAACCAGAGTTTCAAGATAACCATGGATACTGGCTATCGGAGTTTTGATTTCGTGCGCAACATTCTGTGTAAGTTGTCGCTTAATTCGGCTCTTATCTTTTTCGCTGCGCGAAAGACTTCTATAAAGTTTTACATTATAGACCATCAGCACAACTGCCAAGAGCAGCAGCACCAACGCAATTATGCTTATAATCAAAAGGCTATTGTGCATATCATTCGATCTCAAATGAATATCCGTACCCTATACGAGTCTTGATGCAGCTACCCAGAGGACCCAACTTTCGACGCAGACGGGTAATGTTGACATCTACCGTACGGTCGGTAACTATCACATCCGAAGGCCATACTGCTGATACGATCTGTTCTCTCGAGAAGACCTTGGGAGAGTTGCTGAATAGCAACCGGAGCACTTCAAACTCAAGTTTGGTGAGCTTAAGGTCGATTCCATCCGCAAAAGCCGCCTTTTGCTCAGGATCTATAGTTAGTGCAATACCCAAAAACATCACACCATTTTCAACTGACGCCTCTCTTCCTTGCTGCGGTGCACAACGCCTAAGTACGGCACGAATGCGCGCTTTTAGTTCCGAGATCCTGACCGGTTTGCAAATGTAGTCGTCGCCGCCAGCTTCAAGGCCTCTGACCACATCGGAACTTTCACCCAGTGCAGTGGTAAAGATAATTGGTATATGTGCGGTTTGTGGATTCTCACGTAAAAGCGTGGCCAGACGAAAACCTGAGATGCCACCCAGCATAACATCAAGCAGTAAAAGGTCGTACGAGGGTATATCCATTTTCATTGCTTCTTCTGCCGAATTAGCGATATCCACTTGATGCCCGTCCTGTTCCAAATTGAACTGCAGGATCTTGCACAAGTCAACTTCATCTTCTACTACCAGTATGCGTGCCATTATTATAAGGGTATTTTGTGCAAATTTACAAATATATGTGCCATTTCAAGGGCATTTTTTAAATTTACGAAAATTGTCATAGAATTGTAATACAACTTAAACAGTAGTGTAAAATATTTTTGCCACTTTTGCGGCCTATTACACCCTTTTCAAAAGTAGAATTATGCTTTTACAGATTCTCACACTTTTAGGAGCCCTTGGAATGTTCCTGTTCGGTATGAACATGGTGAGTTCCGGACTTCAAAAAGCGGCAGGAGATAGACTCCGCAGGCTCCTCTCTTCAATTACATCAAATCGTTTCAGAGGAGTAATGACGGGGCTTGTCATCACCTCCATAATACAATCTTCCAGTGCCACTACAGTGATGGTCGTCGGATTTGTCAATGCAGGACTGCTGACGCTCTTACAGGCTATCGGGGTGATAATGGGTGCCAATATTGGTACAACGATGACCGCTTGGATCATTTCGCTGCTGGGATTCAAGGCAGATATCTCTATCCTTGCAGTTCCACTGATGGCTGTGGGATTCATTCTCAGCATGATGAAGTCCGAAAAAAGAAAGAACATCGGAGAGTTTGTAATAGGATTTGCGCTACTCTTCATCGGCCTTGCATTTATGAAATCCTCCGTACCTGACTTGGAGTCTACACCCGAGATACTCTCATTTATACGAGGATGGGGCGATTACGGATTCGGTTCGGTGTTACTTTTTGTACTTCTTGGCACAGTTCTAACCCTCATACTCCAATCTTCCAGCGCCACAGTTGCTTTGACGATGATTATGCTAACTTTGGGATGGATGCCTTTTGAACATGCTGCAGCAATGGTTCTGGGAGAGAATATAGGTACTACTATCACAGCCAACATTGCAGCCGCAGTCGGCAATACATCCGCAAAGAGAGCGGCACTTGCCCACACAGTATTCAATGTCTTCGGAGTTTTCTGGGCACTTATATTTTTCCGCCCTTTCGTAGGATTTATCGGAAACATCATAGCCTCAATGGGACTCCCTAACCCTGCTAAACTAGCAATTGGGGTAGCTTCTGAAGCCAATCAGACCGCTCTTCTCTACGGCATATCGATGCTGCATACTGTTTTCAATGTAATAACCACTCTCATTCTCGTATGGTTCTGTCCTCAAATTGCAAAACTTGTGAGTGCAATAATCAGGATGCCCAAGGGCTCTGAGGAACAAGAAGTTTTCCGCCTAAAATATATCGAAGGTGGCCCTGTCTCTACTGCCGAACTCTCTATCAAGCAGGCACTCAAGGAGACTGTACACTTTGCACGAATCTCCAAGAAAGGTCTTGACTATGCAGTAAAGGCGGTGAATAGCAAAACAGGCGATGAATTTGACACTTACCGCAATAAACTGGTGAAATACGAAGAAATATCCGATAGGATGGAGCGTGAAATCGCCACCTATCTCCATAAAATCCCCACTGCCGATATCAGCGCCACTACTTCGGAAGAAATTCGCACGATCTATAGGATTAGCAGCGAACTTGAAAGCCTGGGTGACAGTGGTGAGAGAATTGGTAACATTATCGTTCGTCGCAACCTCCATAACAAGACATTCAACGAGGAAGAACTCAAGAACATCAATGATATGTTTGATAAGGTCAACAATGCTTACGATGTGATGATTGAAAATCTGGCTAACGCTGCCGACGGCAAACCGGTAGATCTCATTTCTGCTCAAAATGCTGAGGTACAAATCAACCAGTTGCGCAATGATCTCCGTGATGAGGAGATGTACAAAATGGAGGGTAAGGGCGACTTTCTGACGAGTGTCTATTACCTCGACCTGATAGCAGAACTCGAAAGGATGGGAGACTATATCATTAATGTCTCCCAAGCTCTGAAATAGAGAGCTCTCAAAAATAATCTCAAAGAAGGTCGCAAATTGCGACCTTCTTTACATTTATAACTTGTCGAGTGGTATTGCAAAGACATTTTATACATACTTTGCAAATTGTAATACAATTGTAATATGACTTGAAAGGCAGTAAAAAATATTATTGCCACTTTTGCAGCCGAAAAGAAAAAATTATGCTATTACAGATTCTCACACTTTTAGGAGCCCTCGGAATGTTCCTGTTCGGTATGAACATGATGAGTTCCGGACTTCAAAAAGCATCAGGCAATAGACTTCGTAAGCTTCTCTCTTCCATTACATCAAATCGTTTCAGAGGAGTATTGACCGGCTTTGGCATTACTGCCCTAATTCAGTCTTCCAGTGCTACAACTGTAATGGTAGTCGGATTTGTCAATGCCGGACTGCTGACGCTCATTCAGGCCGTCGGGGTAATAATGGGTGCCAATATCGGTACCACAATGACTGCGTGGATTATCACGCTTCTGGGATTTAAAGCTGACATCTCCATTATTGCTGTTCCTCTGATGGCTTTGGGATTTATTCTCAGCATGATGAAGTCCGAAAAGAGAAAAAATATAGGAGAGTTTATCATAGGATTTGCTCTACTCTTCCTTGGACTCTCATTTATGAAATCCTCCGTACCTGATCTGGAGTCCTCGCCCGAAGTACTCTCATTTATCAGAGGATGGACCAATTATGGATTTGGATCGGTACTGCTTTTTCTCCTTATCGGTACTGTCCTAACCCTCATACTCCAATCATCCAGCGCTACCGTTGCCTTGACTATGGTCATGCTCACTATGGGATGGATGCCCTTCGAATATTCAGCAGCAATGATTCTCGGTGAGAATATAGGCACCACCATCACAGCCAACATAGCGGCTACGGTCGGCAATACCTCCGCCAAAAGAGCTGCACTGGCCCACACTGTCTTCAATGTTTTCGGAGTTATCTGGGCTCTTACTTTTTTCCGCCCATTTGTAGGATTCATAGGCAACATCATAGAGCTTATGGGACTTCCCAACCCCACCACAATTGGCCTTGATGTAACATCTGAAGAGAATCAAACAGCTCTTCTCTACGGTCTATCAATGCTCCATACTGTATTCAACTTAATAACTACTCTCATTCTCGTATGGTTCTGCCCTCAGATTGTAAAACTCGTGAGCGCCATTATCAAGATGCCAAAGAGTACGGAGGAACAAGAAGTTTTCAGCCTCAAATATATCAATGTAGGCCCTATCTCTACTGCTGAGCTCTCTATCAAACAAGCACTCAAGGAGGTTGTGCACTTTGGACGCATCTCCCAGAAAGGTCTTGACTACGCATTGCGAGCTGTAAATAGTAAAACAGGCAATGAATTTGACATCTACCGCAATAAACTGGTAAAATATGAGGAAATCTCAGACAGGATGGAACTTGAAATAGCTAATTACCTCCACAAAATCCCTACTGCTGATATCAGTGCCTCCACTTCGGAAAAAATCCGTACACTCTACAAAATTATAGGTGAACTTGAAAGTCTGGGAGACAGCGGTGAAACCATCGGCAACATCATAGTCCGTCGCAACCTCCACAACAAGAGATTCAACGAGGAAGAGCTTAAGAGTATCACTAATATGTTTGACAAGGTTAACCTCGCTTACGATGTTATGATTGACAATCTGGTCAGTGTAGCCGACGGTAAATCGGTAGATCTCACTTCTGCTCATAATGTTGAAAACCAGATCAACGAACTTCGCAACAATCTCCGTGACGAAGAGATGTACAAGATGGAGAGCAAGGGTGACTTTCTGACAAGCGTTTACTATCTTGACCTAATATCCGAACTCGAAAGAATGGGTGACTACATCATCAATGTCTCCCAGGCGCTGGTATAGAAAATTCATAGAAACAATAATAGTAAAGAAGGCCGTGGAACCCACGACCTTCTTTACATTTACATTTGCTGCTTTGAAAATAGCAATGATAAATCAGTGCAACACCAATCTAATAGAGCTTAACCACATCATAGTACTGTTTCCACCAGCCATCATCACCATCAATAAATTTGAGAATGCCCTTGGATTCGGTCTCCATCCATACATACCAGTAGATGGATGTGCCACCGTCATCGGTCATACCCATAGGGTTACCACTGGCGACATTGTCAGCGTAGAGATATCTGGGGGCAGTATCAATCCAGAAAACAACCTTCTCACCTTCGTATTCAATGGCCGAAGGGATTCGGATGTATTTATTGTTATCGTGAGGACAAAGGGTGGGTTCAGGAGTCAATAATGTCAACACACCATCAGCAGTCAGGGTGAAATCCAGATCGAGATCTGAGCCCATTACATGCTTGATACGGTACTTGGTATTATCGTAGTTGTTAATCCAAAGATTCGAGTGAAGCACCTTTTCCGAATTGACATAAGCGTTCAACCTTGACTGATAGAATTCCACCTGTGCATATTTGGTATAATCGATCTCATTGTTGGGGACAGGGTTGAAGTTAACAACATCATAATACTGTTTCCACCAGCCATCGTCACCGTCAATGAACTTGAGAATACCCTTGGATGCGGTTTCCATCCATACATACCAGTAGATAGATGTTCCACCATCTTCGGTCATACCCATGGGATAGTCACCTGAGGCAAGGTTGTCTACATAGAGATAGCCTGGATCAGGATCAATCCAAAATGTCACAGGTTCACCTTCATACTCGATTGTGCTGGGAATCCTGATATAACTGCCTCCATCATAAGGACAAAGGGTAGGTTCAGGAGCTACAAGAGTCAATTCACCCTCTTTTGTAAGAGTGAAGTCCAGATTGATATCTGAATTCATCACATTTCGGATGCGGTACTTGCTCTTGTTATACTTGGACACCATAAGTGTAGAATTGAGCTCGTCATAGAGTGTAACGAAAGCATTGAGACGTGACTGATAGAATTCCACGGTTGCGTAGTCCTCAAATTCCGAATCGTCGCCTCCGGGCATTACTGCTTGGCCGGCAAATTGGTACCATCCACTCGGAGAGACCATACTTTTGTCAAACGAAACAACAAAAGTGTAAATTTCACCGGCCTCCACTAGAGACATATCGTATGTGACCGCTACATCTGCCTCATATTCTCCCGGTGCAAATGAAATGGTAGCGGGAGTGCTGAGAGAGAAAATAGGGTCACCAGTGAAGGAAAGGTTGACAGTGAGCGGAACGTCAATAACGCCGCGCACTAATTTAAAACCAATCACCGGTTCTTCGTGAAGCAAATAGTTGCCGGTATTTGCGCTGAAAGTCAGGCACTCATTGTCAGGATACCAAATATAGCTCTCAGACTGACATGCAGTCAATCCGAACAATAGTACCGCAAGCAATGCTATGGTTTTGATAAAATGTTTCATATATCTAACTATTTTTTATTCTGGAAAAGGTCAAATCAATATCCGGGGTTTTGCTGTCCGCGAATCTGGGGATTGGAATCAATCTCAGATTGAGGAATCGGCCAGAGGAAGAAGGGATCGTCTGCACTCTTACTGAGAAACTCGGTAAGGGTGCTGCCCGCATTGTTGATGATTTGATCATCCTGGGCTGCCGAACGGGCAAAGCCTTTATTCCATCGCTTGAGATCCTTAAGTCTGAATCCTTCACCAAAGAGCTCTTTTACGCGCTCTTTCTTTATCTGTGTCATCAGCTCCTCGCCGGAATAGTTGCGTTCGGAGTGTGATTCTAGACGTTTTGCACGAAGTGCATTCAGGTATTTGTTGGCATTTACAGCATCACCTGACGCAGCATAAGCTTCCGCTGCAATGAGGTACTGTTCTGCAATCCTGAAAGGTTTCACCTTGTTGAGATAAGTTGAGATAGTCTCGCCAGGCATAAGTTCGGGGTTACCCGGAAATTTGGTAAAAATATAGAGGTTACTGTTCAACGTACCGAATACAACCGGGGTCTTCTTAAACCAGGTCTGAAAGCGAATATCATCGGAAGTAAACTCATCGATAATCCACTGTTCGGGCATATAGTTCGGCGAGTATGTACCGTTGGACTGGAGACCCACATAGTCATAACAGTTGGAACGAGGTAGAGACTGGTAATCAGCCCACATCTGCACAATACACTCCTTGCCGCTGTCATTTGTCCAAAGCTTATCAAAGTCAGACTTATTGTCTATAAGCGAGTAAGTACCAGGATTAATCAGAGAAGTGGAGGCTGTGATAGCAGTACTGTAATCACCTTTTGTTAGAGCTATACGTGCCTTTAGAGCAGTAACCGCATCTTTGGTGAAATAGATTGAACCTTCAACTCCACTAACACTGCCAAGAAGGGTTTCTGCCTTGCTGAGGTTGCGGCTTATGTAGTCGTAAGTCTCTGCAAGAGTAGACCTGCCGGGATATGATGATTGATCACTCGGAGTGGTAAATGGCTCGTCACTGAGCATCACACCATAGTCCGAAGAGGCATTGGAAGAATAATTGTTGCAAAAGAGTTCTGCTAGCACAAACATAGTGTATGCCTTAACGAATGCACACTCACCTAAAATGATGTCGAGTTGTGCCTTATCTGAATTGCTCAACTTAGTTTGGTCCATTGCGGGTATCCCCTGCTCAAGGAAATTGGCGAGCATCACGCAGTAATAGCTATTTGACCAAAGTGACTCCACACTACCGAAAGTGGAGCGCATCTCCCATTTGTAATATTCACCATTTCTATTGCCGAATGTGATCGAGGCATGAAACGAATCACTCATCAACTCGGGCAGATAAATTGGTGGTCCTGATACAATATAATCCCTGACCGTAATATAGAGATCGCGTCTGAACTTCTGAGCATCCTCTACTGAAGAGAGAGATGAATCTGTCGTTATGGAGTTGGAAGGGAGAATATCCAAATCACAAGAGCAAACCAGAAGCATCGCTGTACATATACTGAAGATAATTTTTTTCATAATCAAATCAAGTTAGTGTTAAAAATTGAATTCGAGACCAACAATGTACTGCCTTGTATTGGGGTAGTTACCCATCGCGGTGATCTGGTCAATCTCAGGATCCCATCCTGTGTATTTTGTAAAAGTAAGGAGGTTGCGTCCGGAAACATAAATCTTGGCTCCACTAAAAATGTTTGTTTTTGCAATCATTTTCTTAGGGAAAGTGTAAGCAATCTGGAGATTCTTGAGTCTGACAAAACTTGCATTTTCGATGAAACGGCTATCATGCTTTACGGGCTCTGAGGCCTTGGGGATATCAGTAATCTGACCCGGAGCAGTCCATATGTTCATCATTCTCTTTGTCATATTTGACTCGTCTGCAAATGTCGGATTCTCTACAAAGTAGCGGTCATAGTTCTCAATATATTTTCCGAATACTCCTGCAAAGGTGGCATTGATCGAGAAGCCTTTCCAACTTAGATCGAGAGCGGCACCACCTGACCAGGGAGCAAAACGATTGCGACCGAGAAATGCAGCATGACTTTCTGAATAAGTGCTGGTAATATTGCCATCAGCATCATACCAGAGGGATTTGCCGTTAGCAGGATCTACACCTGCGAACCTCACTACAAAGTATTCACCATAAGCGTGTCCCGTCTGGAATTTCAGGCCACTGTCTCCATCTACAAACTCATCACGTCCATCATAGAGTTCGGTAATAGTGTTTTTATTGTAATTCATGTTGAAACTTGCACCAAAATAGAGATCCCTCTGCTGAATGATATCAAATCTGAGTTCGACATCCACACCACGGTTTCTCATAGTGCCTACGTTACCCCATCCGCCGGAAAATCCGGAAATGAATGAATAAGGAATGTACATCAGCATATCCTTAGTGTTCTTATTGTAGAACTCAAAGTTGAAGGTCAAAAAGTCGAATACCGTACCATTGATACCTAAGTTGAAGGCTTCCAAAGTCTCCCAGGTAAGATTGGGATTACCCAGTGAAGAGATATACCACGAGGACTCCCCGTCATAAGTTTTGCCTGTCTTGGTAAGACCGTAAGAGAGGTAGTTGCTAATACCGGAGTTTCCCATGGTACCGTATGATGCCTTTAGCTGAAGATTATTAATCCAGGAAATTCCTTTTATCAAGTCTTCGTTAGACATTTTCCACATCGCACCTACAGACCAGAAATTGGCATATCTCCTGTTGGATCCAAAGAGTGATGAACCGTCTATTCGGTAGGTCAGATCGAGGAAATACTTGTCGGCAAAATCATAAGAGAGGCGAGAGAAGAATGAATTGTATGCTATCCTGGAATCGGAGAAAGTGGGTATAAATGACTCTGTACCGTGATCTATATTAGTTAAGCGGGGATCGGTTTGTCCCAGCGTATATGTATAGAGGTAATTGTCTTTAGAAACTATTGACTCGTGACCGACAAGAATATCGAAGTGGTTTTTCTCAGCTATTGCAAACTTATATTCGGCGGTGTTAGTTGAAGTTAAACGATAGAATCTTTCAAATGACTCCTCTGTAATAGGAGTAACCGTAATTCTTTCGGTAGGAATAGTTTTTCCTGTATAGCGGTAATCATATCCCTCAACAGCCTGCACAGTTCTTAACACGAGACCTTTAATGGGTGTTATTTCCTGATACATGTTGGCATTTACCCTTACTGTTTCCCTACGCGAAGGACTATGCTCCATGATGGTGAAGTAGTTCTTCAGACCCAGGTCAGTAATAAAGTCCTGCTCTTCACCATATCCGGTAAAATTGCCGTTTGCATCAGTGAGAATCTCATAGGGAGTTGCATATGGCAGACCCCACGCAATGATATTCATCGGGTTATAATAACCCGTACTGACTGTCGAGTACCCGACATTTCGCTGGGTCTGGTAAGTAAAGTTAAGGTTGATCCCAAATTTGAACCAATCCGTTATTCTTGTATTGGTGTTGGAGCGTATGGAATATCTTGACATGTCGGAGTGGGGCTCAATACCCTCGCGGGCGAATGCACCGAGAGATATGTAGAAGTCAGTTCTCTCACTTCTGCCGGAAGTGCTAATGTCTGCCTTCCAGGTTGGGGCATTCTCGTTGAGAATCCATTTTCTCCAGTTTGTACCGATATTATTCTTAAGACGGAAATTCTTCAGCTCCTGGAACTGTTCGTTTTCGAGAAGGCTGGGATCAGCTATTTCACGAAATTGAAACCATTCCTCGGCATTCATAAGTTCCATTGGGAATTGCGCTAGTGAAGAGATACCATATGACGCGCTGGCGGTAATAGTGGGCTTTTCGCCTGAACCCTTTTTGGTTGTAATGTAGATTACACCGTTTGCAGCGCGTGAACCATAGATGGCTGTGGAGGAGGCATCCTTCATTACCATCACATTCTCTATATCGTTTGGATTGAGAGCGGTGAAAATAGCTACGTCTACCGGTGAACCGTCGAGAATAAAGAGCGGAGTATTGGAAGCATTGATGGAATTTACACCGCGTAAACGCATGGAAACAGTAGCACTAGGTTCACCGGAGCTGGTGAAAACTTGCAATCCTGCAACCTTTCCCTGGAGAGCATCACCGGAACTGGCTGCGGGAATACTGGTAAATGCATCGGATTTTACAAGTGTCGAAGCACCTACTACAGAACTGATCTTCTTAGCACTACCGTAGCCGACAACTACGAGCTCCTCTATGGCCTGTATGTCACTTTGCATTGTAACATTCATAACTCCCGTGGTTCCGACTGTCAGATTCTGTGACTCCATACCTATGTAGGTAGAAGCA
>JAAZEZ010000005.1 GCA_012511975.1 Bacteroidales bacterium
CAGTACGACTGCCGCTCCGACAAATGCTGCGAGGATTGTACTAAGATAACTGTTGAAAGAGAAATAGATCATGACAAGTGCCACACCGAGATAGGCTCCGTCGCTGATACCCAGAATCGAGGGACCGGCAAGAGGATTTTTGAAAAGAGTCTGTAGCAAAAGTCCGCTTACCGCCAGAGAAGCTCCGGCAAACAGAGCCGTTATGGTCTGGGGAAGCCTCGACTGCATCACAATCTGCACCCAGGTTTGACGTCCTTCAAAAGTGCCGGCAAGAATCTCCAATACGGAACGTATAGGTATTCTGACTGCACCATAGAGTAGTCCGCCGCAGAAAAGTAGCAGCAGAGCCACTCCCAGGCAAATATAGACTGTGATATATTTGCTTCTTACCTTCATTTCATCGGGGCATAATATCTCAGACTGTATCCGGGTAGAAGTTCCGGATGGTAAATGAATATCAGGTCCTCCAGAAGACGGTCGGGGTGAAGCGTGATATCGTCATAATATGTAGTACGTATGGTGTGACAGATGTAAATATTCCTCTCCTTGAATGGTCTGAAATTGCTATAAGGCTGATATTCATCTTTCAGAATATCGTATGTGTATTCGTGTTTAGTGTCATATTTGAAAAGCCATATATCCGCATCATACGCCCTGTCTAGAACGCTTTCAAACGTCTGATGCACACTCTCGCTGCCTTTAAAATCGCTGAAAATGTAATCTGCACCGGCATCAGAGTGGATTGTACCTATATAGCTCCCTCCTGCAGGGATAATCCAGGATGCTCCATATTTTCTTTCAAGCAGGACACGGGGTCGGTTGTCGGATTTCGCCGCCAGATTCTTCAGATAGTTATAACGCTCTTTTGTTGCAAAGAAAATGGAGTCCGCTCTCTCTCCTTCCCCAAAAAGAAGACCGTAAAAACGGCCCCATTCGGTTCTCCCCAAAGGGTGATTTTCCATATAGTCGGCCGCTTCCACTATTGGGATGCCCAGTTTTTCAGCTGCTCCGTAGCCGCTATTTTCGTAAGGAGATGCAATGATAAGTTCTGCGTCCAGTTCGATGATTTTTTCAATATTCGGTGCTGTTGCAAGTCCTATATCTGCGATTCTGCCGTCGGCCAGTCTTGTAAGAATAGCGCTGTCGGTAACATATTGTGTTTCGCAGACTCCTTTGATAGCATCGATACGGCCCATTTGCACCACCATTGAAGCATGTACCGAGGTGTAAAATACTGCTTTCTCGATCGGAGTCCTGATAAGAATGCCTTCGGGAAGAGAATCCGGCAATGGTTTGTTTTTATCTATCAGCACATAGCTTCTGAGCGTCTTGAGAGTATCCCAGGGGTTGCGGACATTCACGATTATCCACTCATCAGAACGGGAAATTTCAAAGCCTTTGGCGTAATATACGCTGTCGGCTTTGAAACACTGCGTTTCGGCTGTTACTCCGCTCCTGCTTTCACAGGAGCAGAGCGAAGCCATCAATATAATAAAAACAAAACCTATGAAGAATTGTCGGGTCACTGTTATTTGTCTTTTGGACCACCGGTAGTTACGGGACAAGCGGTGATAGGGTTGAGGCCGCCGGTGTCAAATGCGTGATACATATTTCCAAATGCGTCTATTACATACATTTGTCCGTTGGTGGTATAGTCGGATGTGCCTATGTAAATAAGTGTAAGCAGTGTGTCTGCTGAGAGAGAAAAGGGATTTTCGACACGTGTTCCATCTTTTATCAGCTTGCCGTAGATTTCTTTTTTGCTTGTATCGAAGATATAATATTCGGCTATCAGATTCCAATTTGCATCATAACTCGAACTTACAAGATAGAGGGCATTGCCAGGACCTTTGGCGATAAATGTGGGAGTAATACCCTCCAGCTCAAGTTTTTGCACTGAGTCGTTATTGGGGTTGACGATTTGAAGGCAGGAGGGAACATCATTATAGTTGCCCATGGATATCACATAGAGATTACCTCTTGAGTCAGACTCCAGATAGACCGGATTGTCTGCTACCTTAACTTCGCCCATCACATCCATGGTAACAGGGTTGAGAACAGAGAGAGTCTTGCCGTAGTTGGGGTAGTTCATGCCACCTGAATTGGCAACATAGAGTTTCTCACTTGCAATTTTGATCTGCTCGGGGTTATCTCCAACTTTTGCAAGTGCGGATACCGTTAGGGATGTGGTGTCAATCTTTCCGGCATAACCCTCGTAGAAGGTCACATAGACACAATCCTCCCAGGTAGTGAAGAAGCGGGGAGAAAGATTGGCTGACGAACCTTTAGCCTTAGTTTTGATTTCCTTGATTACTTTTCCATCAAGGTCAGTTACGAAAATGACCCCTGAATTGTAAACGGCAATATAAATTTTGCTGCCGAAAGCAATTATATCCTGGGCGGTATCGCCGAGTTTCCTGCCCTCATTACTGCGCTCGAAGATGTTGTAGTTGAGCTCTTTGGTGTAAGGATTATAAGCGATAAGATTGGCATCGTTAGAACCAAAGTTGCCGCTGTTGAGGACGTAAGTGCCAATGGTAGTCAGAGGAATTTCCGGTTCTTTACCATTGTTAGGGTCAAGACAGGAGGAGGATGACATAATCAAGAGTGCTCCTGCCATAATTGCGAGTCTGAGAAGTGTTCTTTTCATTTTCTATCGTTATTTGATTCATATTTTAATTTTCAATGTAAGTCTGAAATTGCGTCCCGGCATCGGATAATATTGTATGATATCGTACATTTTATTGGTAAAGTTAATTATTTTTCCCTGGAGTCGGAAGGAGACTCTGCGCAGGTTAAAGTCCCTGTATGCTGAGACGGTATGTTCGGCATAGCCCTTGATGAGGTTGCGCTCCACATTGAGAGGCAGAGAATATTTGTCCCCGACAAAGGAAATAATGTAGCTGAGATTTACCCAGGGGTTGCTCCAGGCGAGATTGGCTGCTCCCGAAATGCGAGGGGTGTAGGGAATCTGGTGACGCCAGGTTTTGCTCTCGGGGTCCGAAATATCCACCGCATACTGATATGAAGCGTTGGTGGAGAGTGTCAGGCTGTGATCGCTGCCAAACCGAACTCTGGAAGTGACGCTCAGATCTGCTCCGGCTATCTGCACTTTGCCTATGTTCATCATTTTCCATATAAAGAGGGTGGGTCTGGCCACAATTTTGTCTTCTACGCTATTGTAGTAGCCATCCAGAGTGGCGGAGAGCCATCCTGCCCCCTCTTTGCCGAAAGTGCCGTTCCATGTTAATCCGAGATTGTACTGATCTGCACGTTCCGGTCTGAGGTTGGTGTTGCCCACTCTCAAATAGTAGAGATCATTGAAGGTAGGTGCACGGTATCCCATTTTGTATGAGGCTCTGATTCGGAGATTTGTAGCCTTGAATGGCTTCCAGGATATGCTCAGAGCAGGAGAGAGATTGTTTCTGTCGGGTGCGGGATCACCTTTTTGCACCTTTTCTGTAATATATGTATTGGTAAGTGATGCCACAACGGTTAGGGATGTCCCCTGATATTTCCCCGCAAGAGTTGTGAGGGAATTTACCCTTTCGGGAAATGGGCATTCCGGAATTGATGCATCCAGAGTATTGTAGAACAGGTCCTGGGCAAATGTAAATTCCACTCCTTATGCAGGCTTAAAACGGGTAGCTATCGAGCCGTAATACTCCTGTTGAGTATAAAGGTCTTCTACAAATCCCAAGGGATACCGCTGACTTTCATCATAATATTTGCTCCATGCATAATTGTATTTGAGTACACTCTTCAGGTCCCATTTTTCGCCGAGGGCGGTATCATAGGAAGCCTGCACGAAACCGTTTTTGTCCCAGAGACGCTCAAATGCATCCTGATTATAAAGAACTACTGAACCCGGGAGTCCCCTTTCACCCGAAAGACCGCTCGCCTTGAGTGAAAATTTGCCGGAAGCGCCGATAGAACCCCAGAGATTGATCTCCGCCCTGATGGTATTGACATCGCTGTTTTTTCTCAACAGATGCTCCAGCTCACTGCCGTTATCGATGATGAAGGGGTAATCGCCTTTGGATGTAACCCAATCGGCATTCACTCCGAGTGCCCACCTGTTCCCCAGTCTTTGCTCCAACAGCAGGGAAGGGTTGTATGTGCCAAAAGAACCGACTTTCATACGTGCTATTACATTGGTTCCGCACTCTTCAAAAACAGGTACTGACGAGGTGATGTTGAGTGTTCCTGCGGAGGCAAACATTCTTGCAGACTTGAATATCTCATCGCTTTGGCCGATGGAGAGTGTGATCATCTCCACATTATCCAGCGAAAACCTTCCGATGTCCACCTGGCCGCTCTGTATGTCGGATACCGCAATGCCATCGTAAGAGACTGCCGTATGCTGAGCTCCGAGACTTCTGATTGAGACTGTTTTAATGCCGCCGATCCCGCCATAGTCACGAATATTGACACCAGCGAGATTTTTGACTGCTTCATACAGTTCCTGCACTCCCAAACGTTCAATGGCTGTTCGATCCATAACTTGCACGGGTGCGCTCTGAAGAGTGGGTGAGGGCTTGGCAACGGATGTGATACGCGACTCCTCCAGTTGGCGCACTACCACTGTGTCCCGCTTCTTGTTTTGGGCAAACAGAGTTGCCGGCAGCAGAGATACTGCCACCACAAAAAGTGCTACAGCTTTGAAAAATGCCCTGAAGGAGTATTGCATTTAAAAACAAATCATGAAATCCAAACCCGGGATTTCCAATCCAACAAATAATCAAGGCAGGTCTTCTGACTTGTTCCTCCTTCGAGCCGCCTTCCCATCCGCAAAGGACAGTGGCAAAGATAGCTTAGGAATTAGGGAACTCACAGCTACGGGTATAGTTCCGGATTTACACCGGATTCCCTTTAGCCTCAATTACGACGCAAAGGTATGAAGAAAAAGTTGATTTCTGCAAAAATTGCAGAAATAGTTCAGAGTGTGTAGTCTGTAGTGTGTAGTTGCGGGGTGCGTGTTACGTGGTGCTTCCAACTACATAGCGTCAAGATCGAGGCATTTCGAATCAATTTACCGCTGTTGAAAAGACAATAAATATTAATGAGACACTAAACTCCACAATACGCTCAATACCCGATATTGGATACTCGGAACTCAAAACTCTCCACTCCACAACCCCGCAACTTGCACCCCGCAACTTGCACCCCGGAACTATCTTCCCAGGATTTCATCGACATAACGGAGGTCGCTGTAGAGGCGGGGGACTTTGTTTTGGCCGCCGATTTTGCCGCGTGACTCCATCCAGCGGTAAAATGTCCCTTCGGGGACTACTGTAAGGTGGAGCCGCTCCATTGTCATAGTATGGGTGCGGTTAGCTTCATAGTCCGAATTGCAGGCACAGAGCTCCTCATCCAGAGTATCGGCAAAAGCCTCCACATCTTCGGGTGCATTTTCAAACTCAATCACCCATTGGTGGGCACCTTTTAACCTTCCTTCAATGAAGATCGGGGCTACGGTAAAGTCACTTATAGTGGCATTGTGGCGTTTGCAAGCAGCAGCCAGAGCCGTGTTGGCATTGCCAATCATCAATTCCTCTCCGAAGGCATTGATAAAGAGTTGGGTCCTGCCGGAAATCACCACTTTGTGGGGAATGAGTGAAGTGAATGTCACCACATCGCCTATCAGATAGCGCCACAGACCGGCCGTAGTGGATATTATGACAGCATAGGGTATACCGGTTTGCACCTCCTCAATCGTAAGAGTTGGCACAGGCTGCCCGTTTTCCATCGCATCGGATAGCTCCTTAAGGGTGGTGAATTCATAGAAGACACCATTGTCGAGTGTCAGCAGCATCGATTTATCATCAGGGTCATCCTGAAAAGCGAAATAGCCCTCAGAGGCATTGTAATTCTCGAAATAACGCACCGAACCGGGGGGAATAATGGCATCATACTGCGCTCTGTAGGGCTCAAAACTGATACCTCCGTGCATATACAATTCCAGGTGTGGCCACACATCAGTCAGTAAACGTGCATTGTTGTACTCCATTACGCGGCGGAGCATAATTAAGTTCCAGGAGGGTACTCCGGCGAAACTGGTTACATTTGCCTTACTGTATTTATTGCAGATGATCTCCACTTTCTCATGGAAATCATGCATCATCGCTGTTTTTTTGTCAGGAACCCGGAACAACTCCGCCGGAGCAGGTGAGTTGCGAAGAAGGATTGCAGAAAGGTCGCCGCTAAAACTCTTTCCACTCAAATCGGGTTCCACGCTGCCTCCCAGTGTGAGGCTCTTGCCGGAATAGATACGTGTGTTGGGAAAACGCTGCAAATAGTTGGCTAACATACGTTGCATTCCACCATAATGGCAACCCCATAGATTAGTGCGAGTGATTGGTATAAATTTGCTCTTGCCTGAGCTTGTGCCCGAACTCTTTGCAAAAAAGCGGGTTTTTTCATTCCAGAGCACATAATCCTCACCGGCATGTACCCGTTCGATATAGGGATAAAGAGCATTATAGTCGCGCACTGGTACCTGACGTTGGAAATCCTCCACCGAGCCTATCTTTGAAAAGCCGTGATCAGAACCGAATGCGCTATCCGTACCTCCTTTTAAAAGAGTTTTGAATACTTTCATCTGCACTTCGAAAGGATATCTCCTGGTGCGGTCAAGACCTTTTAGCAGCCCGGATGCATAGGTCAGAAATGCTTTGTTGATGAATGACATATATCAAAAATTTATATCAAAGTTATTCAAAAATAGTGTGAAGTACCGCCAATGAGCGGATTTTAATGGATGTATCAAGCCAGTAGCCGAGATACTTAAGCATTTGATCGCAAAAACTGTTCCTAGACCGGGCATTCAACGGGATTTGCATCGCTTTGTCAAAATCCGCATTCAAAAGTTGGTGAAGAAGTATGGAGTCCCGCTCTGAAAAGAGATAACCTGAGTCGTGAGAGGAGTCCGGCGAGACAAATCTCGCAGAGATGATATCAAACAGCGGAGTCTGCTCTGACCAATTGTCATGAGGCAGGAACCCCATTTGTCTGCAAAATCCGGCGAGAAATTTCAGATGAAAGTTAGCGCAATTGCCCTCCAGGGCCTCCAGGGCTGATATCATACCCTTGAGCCACTCAAAAAGTTCGTCGTCTCCGCTCTCCTCTCGAAGAGTGCGATAGATCACTTCACTGACAAAAAGTGCTATGGCACCTTTGCTTATATCAGTTCGTATGGAGTGGAGCTGAACCAGAGGATGATATTCCCGTAGGTAGAGCAGTTTGCTTTTGGTTGAGGAAGCAGTGACCACCTCAAGTAGAGCAAGGTTGTGGAAGTGGGCGGTGACGGCACTGTTTTTGCTCTTTTTTATGCCGCGCAGATAGATGCCACGACGTCCGAGTCTGCTGTCGAGCACGTGTGCTATAAGACCCGAATCACCGTACTTGGTAAGATGAAGTACTATTGCCTGAGATTTGCAGACAAGTGACATAGGAGTTTTTCCATTGCTTTGCCTCTGTGTGAGAGGGAGTTTTTCTCTTCAAGTGAGATTTCCGCCATAGTGGCATTCATACCGAGCGGTCTGAATATCGGATCATAACCGAAGCCGTCAAAACCGTGCAGAGTAGTGGTGATGTGACCTTCACAGATTCCTTCAAAGGTATGCAGTACGCCGTTCTCTATCAGCGCAATGACGCACCTGAACCTTGCGGTACGCTTTTCGGCAGGCACGCCATCCAGTTCTTTGAGCAATTTTCTTATATTGTCAGGAGGGGATTTTGGTTCGCCGGCATAACGTGCAGAGTTTACTCCAGGGGCTCCTCCGAGAGCGTCCACTTCAAGCCCGGTGTCATCGGCAAAGCAATTTTTTTGAAATTTATTCCAGATAAAGAGTGCTTTTTCAACGGCATTTTCATAAAGAGTGTCGTGGGTTTCGGGGAGTTCTCCGGTAAAGCCCAACTCCGAGGGCATGACAAGGTGAAATCTCTCACCCAACACCTTCTGGGCCTCAGTCAGCTTATTGACATTGCCTGTAGCAAACACTAGTTCCATACCTGATGATTCTGATAATTGACCTCAAAGATATGAACAAAATGATAAAAGTATTAATTTTGCAGAGTATAAAAAACAATAGAGAGAAGATGAAATTTTTCAAAACCATCGCGGCTGCAGTTGCTATTTTGGTGTCAGTGACCTCATTTGCGCAATCCAACGATTTTAAATTAGGACAGAATATGGAGATTCAGTATTCGATACTGAAAGAGCTCTCCAAATCTTATGTCGACACCATCGATTATGGCAAAATCATACCTATCGGCATCAAGGCAATGCTCCAGTCGCTAGATCCATATACCACGTATATCCCGGAAGAGGAGGGAGAGGATTTTGAAATGATGACAACAGGCGCTTACGGAGGCATCGGTTCTCTTATTAAGAAGAGTCCTGACAGCGGAGTGCAGATAGTCGAACCCTATCCGGGCTCTCCTGCAGTCAAAGCCGGCATGGTGCCCGGGGATGTAATTATAGCTATTGACGGAGTCTCCGTTTATGGTGAGACTTCTGCTCAGAGTGCCAATAAAATGAAGGGACAGCCGGGTACGGATGTGGTTTTCACGGTGATCAGGGGTCGTACACTCGATACTGTTGATATCACTGTCACTCGCGAAAGAATACAAGTTTCCGATATCGCCTATTCTGAGATTATCAGGGACTCCATCGGCTACATAGCACTCACAGGATTTACTCAGAATATGCATCTTCAGTTCAAGGAGAGCGTTCTGGACCTCAAAAAGAGAGGTGCAAAGCGTCTGGTAATTGACTTAAGGGGCAACGTAGGGGGGATTATGGAAGAAGCGGTATCGCTGATGTCGCTTTTTGTGCCTGAAGGCACTCTTGTGCTCTCTTCCAAAGGACGTGAAGAGAGGATGAATGAAGAGTATTACACAACTACTCCCCCTATCGATACAATTATCCCCGTACTTGTGATGGTGGATAGCGGCTCTGCCTCCTCATCGGAGATTGTGGCTGGAGTATTCCAGGATCTGGACAGGGGAGCAATAGCAGGAAGAAGAACTTTCGGAAAGGGACTGATTCAGTCCATAAAACCTACCCTTTATGACGGTAAGGTAAAGATTACCACAGGAAAATATTATACTCCGAGCGGCAGATGTGTGCAAGCCATCGACTATAGTCATCGCAATGATGATGGCAGCGTGGGTAATGTTCCCGACAGTCTGAAACGTGAATTCAAGACACGTCTCGGTCGCAGTGTTTATGACGGTGGAGGTATCACTCCCGATTTGATTGTTCCGGCCATGACCTACAGTCGTCCGGCCTATTCTCTCGTGTACAATGATATTCTAGGAGATTTCGCTATCGAATATTTTAAGAAAAATCTCTCCATAGCTCCCGCTTCCGAGTTTCGTCTTACCGATGAGGAATATGAGGATTTCATCAGTTATGCAGGAACCCGTGAATTTGATATTCGCAGTTCGGCAGAGTCTGCACTTGACCAGCTTATAAAGGCAGCAAAGCAGGATGGACTCTACGAGGTGTACAAGAGCGAAATTGATGCTCTATCCGCACGCATCAAGGTAGATAAGGAGACGATGCTGCGTCTCAAGAAAGATGAGATTGTTCCTCTTCTGGAGGAAGAAATCGTGGTTAAATATTATTTGCGCGGATCGGAGTATGATGTTCGCCTGAGAGATGATCAGGGACTTTATCAGGCTCTTGACTGGTGGAAGTAATAGTTCTGAGTTTTGAGTATGTAGTATGTAGTAGGGGAAGTTGAGGAGTGAGTTTTGAGTGTGTAGTATGTAGTGTGTGGTGAGTTGGTGCGAGGTACGGGTTGCGGGTTAGTTCCGAGGTGCAACTTTAGAAAATGTTTAAGAAAAGAAAAACCATATGAATTTTATTAAACATTTAATGTTGCTGGGGCTGGGTTCCCTGGTCTTGTTGTCTGCTTGTCAAAAGGAGATCATTTGCACATTGAGCGAATCGAGCATTGAATTGGAGTATACCGGGGACCCGCTCAAGGTGCATCTTTCCAGTAGTGTTGCGTGGAAGATTGAGGTGCCGAGTGATGCCACGTGGCTGCAAATAACGCCACTTTCAGGACCAGCAGCGCAAAAGATAGAGCTGACCTGCAAAGCGAAGCCCAATGAGAGGGCGATTCGCCAAACGCAGGTAACTGTTCGATGCGGTAGACGCATTTTGGATTTAACCGTGATCCAACAACCGTTGAATGTGGTAGAATACACTTATACGGTTTTGCAGGAGCATACACAAGGCACTTATTCCAACGAAGTGATTATTTTGGGCGATGGCTACTCCAAGATGGATTATGGCACACTGGGTTCTTTTAATAAAGATGCACGTGATGCCATGGAGGCCTTTTTTTCGATCGAACCATTCAGCACCTATCGTTCCTATTTTCGGGTGGCGCAATTTGTGGTTTTTTCGCCGGAAAGCGGAATTACGGAAAGTGATAAAAAGACCAAAGTCCGCACTGCCTTTGATGTCCGTTTTGATGAACCGTATGTCATGGCGATGGACAATCCCAATTTGGTGTTTCAAGCTGTGAGGCGCATTCCCGGTATGACCGATCAGCGTATGAGTAATACGTTGTTTATTCTTTTGGCTAATGTTGACCGATATGGCGGCCTTTGCTGGCAATACAGTGATGGATCGGCACTTGCACTTTGTGCGGTTTGCCGCACACCGATTGGGAGTTATACGAAATTGGCCGATTTGATACATCACGAGGCCGGCGGACATGGTTTCGGGCGACTCGTAGATGAATATGTAATCCACAAGGGGCAGACTATACCGGAAGAGGCAACGAGCACTTCGCCTTACCGTCATAAAAAAGAACTGAAAGAGAGTCAAAATTACGGCTATGCTATGAATGTCGATATCAGTGGCGAAAAAGAGCAGGCTCCGTGGGCGCATTATTATTCGCTGCCCGGATATCAGGCAGTAGGCCATTATGAGGGAGCCTATTTTTATGAAAAGGGTGTTTGGCGTCCGGAAGAGCGCAGTTGCATGGTCGATAATCGTCCCTATTATAACGCTCCGAGTCGTGAAAGCATTGTGAAATTGTTGTTAAGACGGGCGGCCGGTGTCCGGTTGTGTGACTATGTCTATCAATCTTCTACGGGAACTTTTGAAGTAGTCCCGATCCCGAACGATCCGTTCAATATGGAGGATTTTATGCGCAATGATTCGAAAAAAGCATGGTCGGCGCCTATGCCGGTAACATTCGATACCAGAAGCGATCACATTTTTATCCCTACTCAACCTGTACGCTTCATACTCGGCTCACCCGCTTTATAGGGGTGCGAGGTGCAGGGTGCATAGTATGGGTTAGTTCTGAGTTTCGAGCTAGGAGTTCTGAGTTGGTTATTTAGTAGCTGCCTATGAGTTAAAAGTGTATAGCTAGTTACGGGTATTCCCGAAACGTGCACCCTACATCTTGCAACTACATACTACCCACTACATACTACATACTGCCTTCTTACTCATAACTAAAAACTGAGGGTCACCAACCGGTGACCCTCTTTAGCTTCCCCTCGGCGGGAGCCTTGATTATGGTCTGCCCCTTCGGCGAAGCAGACACCTAAATTACTCGTCCAGAAGCTCTACAATTTTAGCCTCAGGAGCATGTCTCATCACGGATGCTATGCCATTGTCCCTTGTCCTTTCGGAAGCGTACATCTGGCTGTTTCCAATTACCTGGCCGTTGGTGGCGATAAGATTGAAATAGGGCTTGCCGTTTGAAGCCACTTTTTTCTCATATCTTGCCTCTTCAACGCTGTTTTTCTTAACTGACTCAACGCCGTTCAGGCAAGAAGCCTTGGTCTTGTAGCCTTGGCTGGTGAGGATTATTTCACCGTTAGATGCTTTAAGATTGAACTGGAATTCTCCGTTTTTTCTTAGTGTAATTTCAAATTTTCCCATATCAATATTGTGTTGTTGTTTAGTACTTCAAGTCCTACAAAGTTAGAGAAAAAAACTATAAATCAAAATCATTTACATATCTTCGTAAATAAAAATGCATAAAAATGAAGAGATTTTCATATGTATTGTCATCTATAATATTTTGCGTGCTCTTTACAGCGGCCCTGCGACCGGCTTCCGCACAGACCCCTCCAGATGAGTCGGTTAAGCATATCCCGATGGAACTGATACAAAATGCCGATAATCCGATATTGTTGATGTTTACAGCCTCCTGGTGCGCCCCCTGCCACAAGATGCGCAGTGTAATGTTCAAAAAGGAGAGCATCTCGGTTCTGCTCAGAAAGTACAATCTGGTGATATTGGATGTGGAATCACAGCCGGGTTCGGACCTGCAGAGGATCTATTGCGAAGACAGAGTAGTCCCACAATACATAGTAATGGATAAAGAGCAGAATGTGCTCCGGAAAATGCGGGGTGCTACTGATGATGAGTATGAGTTTGCGGATTTTCTGCGTAGCGGCATAGAAGAGATCAGACCGGGAATGCCTGCGGTGCAGGACATTGTTACACAGGAACAGATGGAAATTCTCACCGGTGATGATTATAAGGCAGCTACGAGCCGTCTCAAGGCACAGTGGAGTTTTGGAATCGGTGTCGGAGGACACCTCTCTACTATGCCCGTTTCCAGCAGATCTCTTTTTGCTGAAGACAGAGCCTCTGCTGCCGATAGTCTGCAATTCAATTACAATGGGGTTAAGCCGGGTGGGAGTATTTCAG
This sequence comes from Bacteroidales bacterium, assembly GCA_012511975.1. Taxonomy (GTDB): domain Bacteria; phylum Bacteroidota; class Bacteroidia; order Bacteroidales; family UBA932; genus Cacconaster. The sequence goes on from JAAZEZ010000005.1 coordinate 12,698, forward strand.
CATTGGTGCGTTACACATTTTACAAATCCACTATCGAGACCGGTCTGTTATTTATGACTGCCGGAGGCCGCGATGTCCGAACCAAAGAGAACTTTAATTCATACTATATAGGAGTACCCTTCGATTTCCATTTTGGAATATGGAATGATCTTAAAGGGGGAGTAGGCCTTTCTGCCATGTATATGTTGAACGATGTTGCCAAAAATCGTTTCGATGCGGGTTTGCGTCTCAAACTTCTGTGGGATGCCTATCCTTTCTGTGTGGGTGCGGGATGGCAACGTGGTTTTGTAAATATTTTAGGAGCCGAATCGCCATTGAGAGCCCATAACAATCACTTTTTTGTTAATTTTGCCTTTTATTTCAATTGAAACAGTCAATGAGAGTAAGGCATATTTTCAGATTTTCAGCTGTGATGACCCTTTGGGTCTTCGGATTTGTGTTCTTTTCTGCTGTGGCAGCTTCGGAGGGAAGTTTGTCCGCAGATGGTGAAAAGAGGCTCGCCGAGTTCACATACGATGAATTGCTCTCCAGGAATATGCCCGCCGAACTGGCATTTCTGCCTAATGCAATCTCAAATATATCAATGCCGGGCAATCGTGCCGGAATCTGGGCTCTGGATGCTCTTGATGCGGTGAGATATGGCCTCAGGGTGGATCTTATACACGATCAGCGTTATGATGATACTATTTGCACTTTGGCGGCTCTCAATTGTTTGCAGGAGTATTTTGAGCGTTACGGAGAGTGGGATATGGCTATTGCGGCCTATTTGCATAGTCCTGCTGTACTAAACGCTTGCCTCCAGTCCGGGGACTCGACTCTATTGCTCCATACGCTTACTCTCTCCGATCTCAGCCGTATGGAAAAAGGCGCACCTCTTCTCTCTATTGAAGAGTTCTCCACCCTGGACTTTGATCAGCCGGTTTCTCTTGAAGCTATAACGCATCTAACCGGTATAAGTGCCTCGGATTTTTCAAAGGCGAATCCCATATTCAGGTCAGATCCCTTGGTACCTCTCGAAGGTTATGGACTCAGGTTTCCGGTCGAAATTGCAAACAACATAGAGGTGGACTCCCTTTATGCCGTCACAGAGCGTCTGGTGGCGGCCAGAGAGGCAGAAGTGCTCAAAAAACAGAAACAAGCCGAGGAGGAGCGTAAGCAGACCTCCATTATTTATACGGTAAAATATGGTGACACTCTGAGCGAAATTGCATTGAAATACAGGGTACGGGTTTCCGACCTCAAAAAATGGAACAAGCTCAGGAGCGATTTTATCCGCGAAAGACAAAAATTAATAATTTATAAGTAAGAATTGATGAAAGCGAGCAAGATTTTTCTCTTCATATTATCAGTAATACTTATTATGGGAGTGGTTTGGGTGGTTTTTCCACAGGGAGGAATAAAAGTTGGAGGCACTACCTTACGTTTCGCTTCGTACGAGGAGGCTTCTTCAAGCATCAATGAAGAGGTGGTCGATGTAGACAAAGTACTCTCTGAATTGGAGCAGAGCTTTAATATGATCCCCGGTTCCCATCAGGATTCCCTTAGATTTTTTAAAAAATTTCTCAAATCCAATTCCAATAGGATTTGGCTCCCCAATGATGACTACACCTATCTTGATAGCCTGTTTTATCTCTTTGATAACGCAAAGGAGGAAGATAAAATCTACCGCATAATGCATTACGGTGACTCGCAGATAGAGATGGACCGCATCTCCTCAATCGTTCGTGAGCATCTGCAGGGCATCTTCGGCGGTAATGGCAATGGCCTTGTTCCTGCAATCCAGAGTGTTTCCACCTATTCACTGGTGCAGAGTGCATCCGGTGCGCTCACCCGCTTCACGCTCATCGGTGATTCTACCACCGTGCGTGCAGATCACAACCGCTACGGAGTGATGACACATTTCTCTCAACTCTATGGTGAAGCCTCCATTAGTTTCAGAGTTTCAAAAAACTCAAACTGTCAGGAGCGTGCCAAGAAATTTTCCGAAGTTGCGCTACTTGTAGGCAACACTTCTCCGGGGTTTAAAGCCTCTTTGCGCTGTGATACCATTAGGACCGAAAGCAAGGTGCTCAAAAACGCAGTTCAGGGAGTTTCGCTCCTTATCTGGGAACTTCCTGCCTATGCATCCAGAGGTACAATTACACTTAGCGGAAGTGCTGAGATTTATGGTTTCTTAATGGATGGCGAAAGTGGAATAGCACTGGACAACGCACCTCTCAGAGGGTGCTCGGGTACGATATTTACCCGTCTTAATAAAAATGTGATGAAGCAATCCTTCGATCTGCTCGATACTCGTATGATCATATTGCAGTTTGGTGGTAACCGTGCCGTCAGTGTCCGTAATGAGAAACATATCTCCAACTATTTGCGTCAGCTCGAAAAGCAGATTGATTATTTTCACGAGGTGGCTCCCGAGGCACAAATTCTCTTTATAGGCCCTTCGGATATGGGCAGAAGTGTTGATGGGCGTATTTCCACCATTCCCATGTTACCAGATCTGAATGATTCGCTCAAGGTGATGGCTTTGAATAAAGGTGCTGCATATTGGGATCTCTTCAATATGATGGGAGGCGAAAACTCAATGGTGCGATGGGTGAAGCATAGTCCTCCGCTTGCGAGCAGCGACTATATTCACTTCACTACAAGGGGTGCGGAACACGTCGGGATGGCTTTTGCGAGAGCTTTTGAAGTGTGCTACAATTTTTACAAGCTCAGGCAGGAGCTTGATCCGGAGATGGTTTCTGCATATATGAATAGTGAGGATCCCTTCGAAGTCTCCTCGGCAGAGATGATGGAGAATAATAATGATAAAACTTCAGTAGTAGAATGAGGGGGATGCAAAAAACAGTAAGGGTAATAATGGTTGCAGCTGTGCTGCTTTCGACATGGTGCAGTAATGCCCTTGCGCAGAGCCTCCATAAGACTATTCCCAATTATATGTTCGCCCATTTCGAGGAGAATGCGATTCACTTTCCCTCCGGAGACAGTACTGCTTTCGTGAGATTTTTCAATAAACTCGATACCCTTCTCTTTCTCGGGGAGGGAGATGTCAATATAGTCCATATTGGTGGTTCACATGTGCAATCCGGTACTTTTTCCAACAGAATGCGTCGCAATCTACTCTCGATGCGCTATGGCATAGAAGGGGGTAGAGGGGTGGTTTTTCCTTTTTCAGTAGCAAAGAGCAATACACCTACTAGTTATTATAGTAGTTATACAGGCAAATGGATTGCCTGTCGCAATTCTCAGCCCAAGACACCTCTCCGTATGGGTCTGACCGGAATGGCTGCTTCCACTTCCGATCCTTCCGCCACAGTGACAATTGTTTCACGTGAGCGCAATCCGATGGGATCTCCTTATGATTTTCGTTTTGATAGGGTGCAGGTGCTGGGGCGTTCCGATAGCGATACGCTTGTACCGGTAGTCCATTTGGACACACTGACGCTTTTACCCGCCTCTCACGATCCGGATAGGGATCTTTATGAGTTCGTCCTGCCTTCTTTGACCGATTCTCTGGTTCTGGGTACAAGCGGAGTGCCTGGGGAGTGGAATCTGACAGGGATTGTGCTGGATCATTGTCGTCCAGGGCTCACTTATCATGGGATCGGAGTCAATGGGGCGAGCCTCAATTCTTATTTCAAGTGTGAGGATTTCGAGAGGGATCTGGCGTTGCTAAAGCCCGATTTGATAATTTTTGCCATAGGCATAAACGATGCAAATACCCCCAATTTTAACAAGGAACGGTTTGTTTCTAATTATATACAAATGGTGGATATGGCCTTCAGGGTAGCACCCGATTGTGCGATACTTTTTGTGACCAATAATGATAGTTTCAGGCGTTCCCGCCGTTCCTACTATCTCAATCAGAACGGTCCTGTGGTACAGGATGCCTTCTATGGTCTTGCTCGAAGATATGATGCGGGTATTTGGGACCTTTTTAGGATAATGGGTGGTCTGAATTCGATGAAACAGTGGGAAAGTGCCGGCCTGGCTAACAGAGATAAGATTCATTTTACGGAAAGCGGCTACATATTGATAGGTGACCTGCTTTATAATGCATTGCTTGACCGTTATCTGGAGCATCTCAAATCAACTTCCTCAAAAAACGACAGCTCCAGATGACCGATTTTCTCCAGATAGCAGCAGATTTTCTGAAGGGACTCTTCACATTTGATCAGTCCCATCCATTGCTTTTCACGCAATTTTATTTCTGGGCTTTTTTTGCGATAGTGTTCGCCCTTTTTGCCCTATTTAAAAATAAACTGCTGCTTAGAAACGGTTTTCTCTTTTTTGCCAGTGTCTTTTTCTATTACAAGACCAGCGGAATTTTCACTCTGATACTTCTCTTTGTGACGCTTTATAATTTCTTAGGAGCCAAATGGATGTATTCCAGAAAGAGTGAGAAGGGAAAAAGAGCTGTGCTTGTGTTAAGTCTGATTGTTAATCTTCTTTTGTTATGTTACTTTAAGTATGCATATTTTATAACGGATGTGGTTAACAACCTTTTCGGGACGGAATTTGCCGTATTTGACGTGTTTGCCGTGATTGGGAATGCTATAACTGATTCTAACCGTTTCAGTGTTGACTCAATTATATTGCCGGTAGGCATTTCGTTCTATATTTTCCAAACAATCAGCTACATAATGGATGTCTACCGTAACCAGGTGGCTCCTGTACGTAATATTCTAAATTTCGGTTTCTATGTCAGCTTTTTTCCGTCACTGGTGGCAGGTCCGATACTTCGTGCCAGCGAATTCATACCTCAGTTACACCGCAAATTCTTTCTCGGCAGAAGGCAGTTCGGTATAGCGGTATTTTGGATTATCAATGGTCTGATCAAGAAAATTGTCCTTAGTGACTACATTGCTGTTAATTTTATTGACCGCGTCTTTGAAAATCCTTTGCTCTACTCAGGATTTGAAAATGTGATGGCCCTCTTCGGTTATTCGCTTCAGGTGTATGCGGACTTTTCGGGATATACCGACATTGCTATAGGCGTAGCAATGTTGATGGGTTTTTATCTTCCCCAAAACTTCAATTCGCCTTACAAAGCCAAGCATCCCGGAGAGTTCTGGAAGAGATGGCACATCTCCCTCTCCAGATGGCTTAAGGATTACCTCTATATTCCTTTGGGAGGTAACCGCAACGCCACTTTCGGCACATATTGCTGTATTGTGACCATTTCACTTATCGGAGTTTTACTTGCAGGCTCGTGGTTGGTTGCTCTGGTAGTGCTGATCATTGCCGTGACACTTCTATTGCTGGCTCGTTTCAGGCCTGAAAAACGCAGAACCATTACGACAAATCTCAACTCGATGAACACCATGTTGCTTGGTGGTCTGTGGCATGGAGCAAGCTGGAATTTTATGATTTGGGGCGGCCTAAATGGCCTTGGAATGGTGATTCACAAAATATGGAAAAACTGGGGTATCGGTCTCAGGTTTTTTGTCATCGCACTTATTACCGCTACTCTCGGAGTTCTTTCCATTGCTGCACCGCGTCCGCTTTTCAATCTGTTTTTTGTCTGGATGGCAGTGGTGATGATCGGTAATCTTGTCAAACTTATATATGTGCTGATATGCCGCCTTCGTGGCGTTCAGGCTGCTGTCGTGGCGGGACCTGAGGGTTCAAAAGAGCCCCGTTTCAGACGTCTTTCGGACATCTGGGCTATTTTCCAGACATTTGTCTTCATCACATTTACGCGTCTCTTTTTCCGTTCGGGATCCAATCTCGATCCTGCCGAAGCCAACGAGACAGCCTGGAATACTGCAAAGAATATGGTAAACCGTATAGGCAGCCATTGGGAGTTGTCGATGATACCTGAGATTGTATGGCAATATCGCAATGTGTTTTTGCTTATAGTGGCAGGTATGGTCATTCACTGGTTCCCAGACCGTTTTAAACGCCGTTATCGCCTCTGGTTTGCATCTATGCCGCTGCCCCTTATGGTTCTGATAGTAGCCCTGGCAGTATTC
>JAAZEZ010000067.1 GCA_012511975.1 Bacteroidales bacterium
AGTTGGTACAGCATCTAATCTCCTATACAAAAGAGACGGCCAAGGTATGGTCAAAATATGGTAAAATCCTGAAAGATATTATCAATTCATTTATCCAGGGACGTCCGGAGGTGATTCTCCATAATAACGGCCTGCTCTGGGCGCAGAAATCCGGTGTGGCTCTCACCTGGATGGATGCTTATGCTGAAGGTCGCCCGGTAACAGAGCGCGCCGGCTATCAGGTTGAGACTAACTGTTTCTGGTACAATGCTCTTTGCTTTGCCTCTGCGATGGAGAAGAGTTTTGCAAAGGAAAATGATTTTACCAAAGAGTGTGATGCTATTATCAAGAAAATCGAAGAGAATTTCTATAATATCTTTTGGGTTGAATCAAGACGTCATTTGGCCGACTATGTCGATGGTTTCGGTCAGAACATTTTTACAAGACCCAACCAGGTATATGCATGCTCCCTTGATTATAGCCCTGTCAGTGAGGCTGTTCAGGATGAAATTCTGCGTACCATCAACCAGGAACTCATAACGACACGAGGTGTCAGGACCCTCTCACCCAAAAATTCCCTATACAAAGGGGTCTATGAAGGCAACCAGATTGAGCGTGACCTTGCTACCCATAATGGAAGCACAAGGCCCTGGCTTCTCGGTGCCTATATCGCTTCCTGCCTCAAACTATATGGAGCATCCTACTTGCGCACATCACAGTCACTGGTTAGCAGTTACGAGGAGGATATGAATATTCACGGAATCGGCATGGTGGCCGAGATCTATGACGGAGATCCTCCACATCACCCTCATGGCGCCATCCTTTCAGCATCAGCTACCGCTGAGATTATCCGTGTAAAATATCTTATAAACAAATATAAATTGGAGGACCAATCATGAGAGTATTGATGTTCGGATGGGAGTTTCCTCCTCATATTGCAGGCGGTCTGGGTACTGCCTGTTATGGGTTGACAAAAGGACTGGCTCACCACAATGTAGAGGTACTTTTCGTGATGCCTTCGGCCTCCGGAGATGAAGACCAAAGTGCTGTCAGAATCATTAATGCCAGCGATGTGGCTGTTTATGATACCTGCAAGAATATTGATGAATTTTTGGGCAAGGTTGATTTTTTACGTGTAGGCTCCAATCTCAGACCCTATATTGATCCGGTTTCATTTACCGAACTTGTAACGGAGGAACAGAAATATCAAACAGAGGAGTTTAAGGGTTATTTCAAAGAGAAATATAAGTTTTCCGGCAAATATGGGACGAATCTCATGGAAGAAGTGGCCCGTTATGCAATGGTTGCCGGTGCTATTGCACAACAACATGAGTTTGATGTAATCCATGCACACGACTGGCTTACCAATTTGGCCGGTATTGCCGCTAAAAAGGTTTCCGGTAAACCTCTGGTAATCCATGTTCACGCCACCGAGTTTGACCGCACCGGCGAGAATGTCAACCCTGAAGTATTCCGTCTGGAGCAGACCGGGATGCGCGAAGCCGACAAGGTTATAACTGTAAGCAATTTGACACGCAATATTGTAATCAACAAATATGGAATCGATCCTTCTAAGGTTATCACCGTACACAATGCGGTAGATTTTTCAGGCAGAGGTGATATCGAAGTGCAAAGAGGTGTCAAAGAGAAAATCGTAACTTTTCTCGGCCGCATTACCTTTCAGAAAGGCCCTGAGTATTTTATAGAGGCTGCAAATAAGGTACTCAAAATGTACCCTAATGTGCGTTTTGTGATGGCCGGAAGCGGTGACTTAATGAACCGCTCCATTAAACGTGTAGCACAATTGGGGATCTCTGATAGATTCCACCTTACGGGCTTCCTAAGAGGACAGGATGTGCAACGTATGTTTGAATATTCTGACGTCTACGTAATGCCTTCGGTTTCCGAACCTTTCGGTATATCACCTCTTGAGGCGATGATATCCAGTGTGCCTACCATTATTTCCAAACAGTCAGGCGTGGCAGAGGTGCTCAAATATGCAATTAAGGTAGATTTTTGGGACATTGATGCACTTGCAGATGCAATATATGGCCTGCTCAACTATCCCGCCCTTTCCAAAATGGCGATCGAGAGTGGCCTTGAAGAGGTTAACTCTCTGAAATGGGATCATGCCGCGGCCAAGGTCAAGAGGGTTTATGAGGCAGCAATAAATGAGAAAAAATAAAAATTACAGATATGAAGTCAATTTGTTTATACTTTCAGGTACATCAGCCGGATAGACTAAAGCAATTCCGCTTTTTTGATATCGGCAACGATTTTCATTATTTCGATGAATTTGCTAATCGTACCATACTCAGGAGAGTTGCAGAAAAGTGCTATCTTCCGACCAATAACATCCTGCTTGACCTCATTGCAAAGCACGGCAAAGATTTCAAAGTGACATTTTCCATCACTGGTGTGGCTGTAGAGCAGTTTCTTATGTATGCCCCTGAGGTGATAGAGAGTTTTAAGGCCCTCGCAGCTACCGGTTGTGTGGATTTTCTTGCAGAAACATATTCTCATACCCTTTCTTCCCTCTCTTCGCCTACCGAGTTCAAGAAACAGGTGAAACAGCATGCTGAGATGATTACAAGAGTGTTTGGCGTAAAACCTACCGCATTTCGAAACACCGAACTTATCTACTCCGATGCCATAGGAGATGCAGTGGCCGACTTGGGCTACAATGTTATGCTCACCGAGGGTGCAAAGCATATTCTCGGATGGAAGAGTCCCAATTTTGTCTATACAAACGCTATAAACCCCCGTCAGAAACTTTTACTCAGGAACTCCAGCCTGAGCGATGATATTGCGTTCAGATTCTCTGATAAGAACTGGGAAGGGTGGCCCCTAACCGCAGATAAATATGCAGCCTGGCTTTCATATGCCGTTTCAGGCGAGGATATAATCAATCTTTTTATGGATTATGAGACATTCGGTGAATATCAGAAAGAATACACAGGTATCTTCGAATTCCTGAAGGTTCTTCCTGAAGCTATTCTTGCTAAGGGCGATATACGTTTCAGGACTGTTCCGGAGGCAGCTTTTTCCCACCAGCCCGTTGCACCGCTACATGTGCCATATCCCATTTCATGGGCAGATGAGGAGAGGGACACCAGTGCCTGGCTTGGAAACGAACTCCAGAACGAAGCTTTCAATAAGATAGCAGCTATTGAAGCTGATGTGCTCAAAGCGAAAGACGAGAAACTTCTCAACATATACAGAAAACTTCAGGAAAGTGACCATTTCTATTATATGTGCACCAAATTTTTCTCCGATGGCTCCGTACACAATTACTTCAACCCTTATAATACCCCCTATGAGGCATTCATCAACTATATGAATGTATTCAGCGATTTCGAAATCAGAGTTAAAGAGAAAATTCACTCTTTGAAAGGGGAAAAGAAATAACCAGAACCACTATAATACGTTTATGAAACAAAATTCGATTATGCCCGACTACCTGTTTGAAATCAGTTGGGAAGTTTGTAACAAGGTAGGCGGTATACACACTGTCATTGCCACTAAATCACTATTTTTAGGAAAAGAACTTAAGAAAAATCATATTCACATCGGCCCCGACGTATGGAGGGAAACTGCTCAGAATCCCGAATTTACCGAGGATCCTATACTCTTTCGTTCCTGGCGCGAAGCTGCTCTCAGCGAGGGTTTGCGTGTGAGGGTCGGCCGCTGGAATGTTACCGGCAATCCCATTGCCATCTTGGTGGACTTTACTCAATTTATCTCTAAAAAGGACGAGATCCTTACCAACTTCTGGACAAAGTTTGGAGTCGATTCTCTGAATGGCAATTGGGACTATATTGAGTCTGCACTCTTCGGCTATGCTGCAGGTAATGTTATTGATCACTTCGTACGATTCAATGTCACTCCTCACAACCATGTAGTGGCACAGTTTCACGAGTGGATGACGGGAGCCGGTCTGCTCTACCTTAAGGAGAGTGATCTCCCTATAGGTACTATTTTTACTACTCATGCTACCGTTATTGGACGTTGCGTAGCCGGTAAGGATCTTCCTCTATACGATCAGATTTACAATCTCAATGCAGATGATCTTGCGAGGGAGTTCGGAGTGGTGTCGCGCCACTCACTCGAAAAGGCCGCTGCTATTAATGCAGATGTGTTTACTACAGTAAGCCAGATTACCGCAGTAGAGTGCAAACAATTCCTGGGCAGAGAGGTGGATTTCATCACCCCTAATGGTTTTGAAAACAGCATAACTCCTCCGGAAGAGCAATTTCCCGAGTATGAGGCCCGGGCCAGGAAGAAGCTCATAGAGGTTGCATCCTGTATGTCAGGAGAGCAGTATGATGAAGATTCGCTGCAGGTATGCATCAGCGGCCGTTATGAGTACAGCAACAAGGGAATAGATATCTTTATTGACGCACTAAGTCGTCTGAATAGTGGCGGATACAAAGGTAAGAAAGTATTGGCCTTTATAATGGTGCCATCGGGTCTTAATGGTCCCGACAAAGAGCTTGTCTCTAAACTCAATGGTGCTGATACAAGATATACCACAAATGTGTCACATCTTTTGAGTGACGATTATGATGCGGTAACTAATCGCCTTAGGACGCTAAATCTTAATAATGGTGTAGGCGACAAGGTTAATGTCTTTTTTATCCCTACTTATCTTAATGGTAGCGACGGTATCTTCGACATGAGCTATTATGATTTGCTCGTTGGTATGGATCTAACTGTTTTCCCTTCATACTATGAGCCTTGGGGCTATACACCACTTGAGTCGCTTGCATTTAAAGTGCCCACTACCACTACTTCTCTTGCAGGATTCGGTCTTTGGGTGCAGGAGCATTACCCCACCGACAAGAGTCGTGAATCAATCGCCATAATTACCCGCACAGACTCTAACTATGATGAGGTAGTAAATGATGTAGTCAACCGTATTCGTGAGATTGCAGCTCTTTCTCCCGAGGAAAAGCAATCATATAAAGAGAATGCAAAGGAGGTTTCTGAAATTGCCCTTTGGGAAAATAATATTCAATACTACAAGAAGGCCTTCTCCGCTGCTATCTCAAAAGTTGTGGCTGCAAAAGGAGAATTCCTCGGCGTCGTGGATGACAAGCCACAGTCATATAACAAACTTACTATCAATGAGCCTTCCTGGACCAATGTTCTTGTCAACAGGGAGATGCCTGAGAGTCTCAATCATCTTGACACCTTGGCAAGAAATCTCTGGTGGTGTTGGAATCAGAACGCAATTGACCTTTTCAGCTCGCTTGATGCAACACTCTGGAAAAAGTGTAAGGGCAACCCCTTGGCGTTACTGGATAAGATTGATCTTAAAAGATACAAGGAACTTGAAAAGGATGCTGCCTTTCTGGAGCGTCTCGATGCTGTATATGCCGATTTCTGTACCTATATGAAGGGGAAAAAGGATCGTAAGGGTCCCAAAGTGGCTTATTTCTGCATGGAATATGGTTTGGACACCTCACTCAAAATATACTCCGGTGGTCTGGGTATTCTTGCAGGTGACTATCTCAAAGAGGCGAGTGATATGCAGGTAAATATGACAGCTGTAGGTCTGCTTTATCGATATGGTTATTTTACCCAGCATCTTTCCGCGATGGGAGATCAGATTTCTACATACGAGCCACAGGATTTTATGAAAATTCCTGCAACCCCTGTAAGAGATGCCGCAAATAATTGGGTAACAGTTACCATCGCATTCCCGGGACGTAATCTCTACGCAAGAGTCTGGAGAGTCGATGTGGGTCGCACAGAGCTCTATTTGCTGGATACTGATTTTGAGGATAACTTGCAGGAGGACAGACAGATTACGTACCAACTTTATGGAGGTGACTGGGAAAACCGTCTAAAACAGGAGTTCCTCCTGGGTGTGGGCGGCATCAGGGCTCTCAGGGCTCTTGGCAAAGATGCAGAGGTATATCATTGCAATGAAGGTCATGCCGCATTTATCGGTTTGGAGCGTCTCTATGAATATATATCACAAGACAACCTTTCCTTTCCGGAAGCAATGGAAGTGGTAAGGTCTTCATCTCTTTCTACCACACATACTCCTGTACCTGCGGGTCATGATGCATTTACGGAAGATATGCTCAGGGCATATATGTCGCACTATCCTTCTAAGTTGAAAATTGACTGGAGGACCTTTATGGAGCTTGGAAAGATTAATGTCAACGATCCTTCGGAGAAATTTTCTATGAGCTTCCTGGCTGCAACCCTTTCCCAAGAGGTCAATGGTGTCAGTTGGCTTCATGGAGTGGTCTCTCAAAAGATTTTCTCCGGAATGTGGCCCGGTTATCTGCCGGAAGAACTACATGTGAGCCATGTCACCAACGGAGTTCACTACCCAACCTGGACCGCTCCTGAGTGGAAAGAGATTCACGCGGAGGTATTTGGTGAGGAGTTTAAAACACACCACTACGACAAGAGCTGCTTTGATGGCATTTATAAAGTCTCTAACGATAGGATCTGGAGTGTAAGAGAGCATCTGCGCCATAAACTCATAGAAGCCGTGAAAGAGTGCATGAGCGATACTTCTGCTACCAATCACTATTCACCACAGCAGATTGTTAAGATTAAAAAGACCCTGCGCGACGATATTCTCACGATAGGATTTGCACGCCGTTTCGCAACTTACAAGAGAGCGACCCTACTCTTCAGCGACCTCGAAAGACTCAATGATATAATCAACAACCCTGATCGTCCGGTACAATTCCTCTTTGCGGGAAAAGCACACCCTGCGGATAAGGCAGGCCAGGATCTGATTAAGAGAATCATCGACATCTCCAAGATGCCTCAATTTATAGGCAAGATTGTATTCATACCTAATTACGATATCTCCATTGCTAAACTTCTGATACCGGGTGTCGATGTGTGGATGAACAATCCTACGCGTCCTTTAGAGGCCTCCGGCACCAGCGGTGAAAAGGCTGTTATGAACGGAGTTATGCACTTTTCCGTACTTGACGGATGGTGGGTTGAGGGCTACAAACCGGGCGCCGGTTGGGCTCTTCCTATGGAACGCACATACGATGATCAGAACTTCCAGAACGATCTTGACTCTGCCACCATATACACTATCATAGAAAACGAAATAGCGCCTCTATTCTATGACAAGGATGAGAATGGTATTTCTGATGATTGGATTGAAATCATCAAGAATACAGTCTCTCAGGCGGCTAGTAATTTTACTACCAACAGAATGATGAGTGATTATCTGGAGAAATATTATATCCCTTTGGCGAAACGCCAAAGAGAAATGGTTGCTTCAGATTTTGCAAAGGCAAGGGAAATGGCATTCTGGAAGAAACGTCTCCGTAGAGAGTGGCCTCATCTTGAGGTTATTTCACTTTCCAAGCCGGATGATGCGAAGGGCACTCTTACTCTCGGAAAAAAATTCAATGCAGAACTGGTAATCGCTATTGGTGAACTCAACCCCGAGGATTTGGGAGTAGAACTTGTTGTGGCCACTAAGAACCAAAAAGGCGAATTGAGGATCCGCAATAGTTTTGAATTTAAGACTACTTCATTCGAGAATGGCGTGGCTACTTATAGTGCAAACGTGGTTCCAGGTATGGCGGGTTCGTTTCATATAGCAATGCGCATTTACGCCAAAAATGATAAAATGCCTCACAGGCAGGATTTTGAACTTGTGAAATGGTTGTAGCAACTACGGGTTTTTTTGACGGACTTCATCTTGGCCACAGAAAGGTCTTGGATAAGCTCATCTCCATCGCCGAGGAGCAGAGGGGGCAGAGTATGATAATCTCTTTCTGGCCCCATCCGAGAACCGTCCTTCAACAGGATGCCTATAAACTCAGATTACTGACAACTCTTGAAGAGAAGCGCGAATTGTGCTTCTCTTTGGGGATTGACAGATTTGAAGTAATCTGTTTTGACAAAGAGTTCAGTCAACTCAGCACAGAGGATTTTTTTCGACACTATCTAGTGGATAAATATAATGTTTCAACACTGGTTATAGGATATGATCACCGTTTGGGACATGGGAAAGATGAGAGGGATATTTTGGAGATTGCCACCTCTTGCGGCATTCGTGCCGTTCGTGTAGATCAATTTCAGGTAGGGGAGAGAGTGATTAGTTCTACAGCTATTCGCAACCGTTTGCTCGAGGGGGATATTACTAGTGCCAATGAATGGCTCGGTTATCGTTATTCTCTTCATGGAGTGGTTATTTCCGGTAACCAACTTGGTCGAACCATAGGTTTTCCAACAGCCAATATGCAGCTCTACGAACCTCTCAAGCTTATTCCCGCCAACGGAGTTTATTTTGTCAGCGTCGAGGTTACTGGTGGTACTTACAAGGGCATCTGCAATATAGGCACGCGTCCTACTGTGTCCAACGACAGTAGCCGCAAAATAGAGACTCATATTCTGGATTTCGATGAAGAAATATATGGGTTGGATATCAAGGTATCATTTATTGAGAGACTTCGTGACGAACGTCGTTTCGGTTCGCTGGAAGAGTTGCGTCGGCAACTTCTGCTTGACAAAGAGTGCTGTATTAAAAAATTATTGTAACTTCGTGCAAATCCTTGAGTTATGGAAGGCTTTGATATTTTTGTGCTGGTATTGGCGGTTTTTACAGCGATTGTAGTAACTGTTTCCAAAAGCAAGAAACAGCAGGACCGCAAAACAGATCACCCTGCCAGACCAGTCCCTACTCCAACTCCTTCACGTCATGGAAGAGGTGATTTTCCCTCTGATGCTCTGGAAGAGGTGAAGAGAGCTCTTGCCGAAGCTGAAAGAGACTCCTCACAATTGGAGCCGGGGATTGAGACATATATTGAGCCTGAGTCGGCAGTGGTAGAACCGGTTAAAGTCGGTGCCGGTGAAGGTGTAAGGAGTACTGTTGCCGTTAAGGACGAGAAGTATTCTTTAGAAAAAAACCAAAATGAGGCCGCAAAGGGGGTCAAAGTCAATATAGACCCCCGTAATCTCATCATTTATTCAGAGATTATGCGCCCCAAATGGGAGGAATATTGATTTTTTTGACTATTTTTGTGGCAGATTTACGAATGAAAGGATCCCCAATCGGGATTCCTTTCGATTTTTTTTATATTATTATATAGAGATGTCAACTAACATAAATTACATTACACAGGAAGGTCTTCAAAAACTTCGTGAAGAATTAGCGCAATTATTTGCTCAGAGGCCTGTCATTTCAAGACAGATTGCTGATGCCAGGGATAAAGGCGACCTTTCTGAAAACGCTGAATATGATGCAGCTAAAGATGCACAAGGTCTTCTTGAGCTAAAGATATCCAAACTTGAAAGCCTCATTGCAAACGCAAGAGTTATCGATGAGTCGAAGATCAATACCAATGAGGTACAGATGCTCAACAAGGTAAAGATCAAAAATCTACTCAACAACTCCGTGGCGGAATACACACTTGTGGGGGAGAGTGAGGCAAATTTCAAAGAGGGCAAACTCGCTGCTACCACCCCCATCGGCAAGGCCCTTATCGGTCATCGCAAGGGCGACATTGTTGAAGCGACAGTACCTTCCGGTATTATAAGGTTCGAAATACTTGATATTTCAATATAGTCACAGATATGGCATCAATTTTTACAAGGATTGTAAATGGTGAGATTCCATCTTACAAAGTAGCGGAGGACGATAGGTTCTACGCATTTCTAGACATCAACCCTCTGGCAGAGGGTCACACTCTCGTTATTCCTAAAGTTGAGGTTGACTACATTTTTGACCTGGATCAGGAGACCTACCAGTCTCTTTTTGCATTTGCCCGAAAGGTTGCTATTGCCCAAAAGAGCGTAATTCCCTGCAAAAGAATCGGTATGGCCGTGCTCGGAATGGAGGTTCCCCATACCCACATCCACCTTGTGCCGCTCAACAGTGAAGGTGACCTCGATTTCCGTAAGGAAAAAATCTCCCTGACCCCGGAACGATTTAAGGAGATTGCCAACCTGATATCCAATGCTTTCAACAAGATATAGAATATGAAGAGGTTTTTTTCATTTGCTCTTGCACTTCTCCTCCTCGCAGCTTGCTCTCAAAAGCCTACGGCTGTGATTGAGGGCTCTATCGAGGGAGCAGAAGAGACACAGATTGTGCTCCAAAAGCTCAATTTCAGCAAAATACAGGTGATTGACACCATTAAGACCACATCTGACGGTACTTTCACTTACAAGGTGAAGCTTTCCAGCACTTCCCCTGGATTTTACTATTTATATCATGAAGGCACTAAACTCGCATCGATGGTACTTCTCCCCAAAGACAAGGTTACTATTAAGGCCGACCTCAATGGCAACTTTACGGTAGAGGGTAGCGAAGAATCACTCTTGCTTCAGTCCGTTGACAAGGAGTTTCTCAAAACCTCCGCCCAGCTTTCGGATTTGGCTGGTAGGAGTGCTGATGGCGAAGATGTAGGTCTGGAGATGGGAAGGACCTATATAGAGTACCGCAAAACCGCTCTAAAACACGTTTTTGGAAATCCTCACTCAATTACGGCAGCCACAACGCTTTTCCAGCGTTTCAATGAAAATCTCCCTGTATTTGGTGAAATAAGCGATCTATTCATTTTCAGGCAGGTGTATGACTCCCTTCAGACTGTTTATCCTCAGTCTGAGTATGTGATTGCGCTAAGAGATGAGATAGCAGCCAGAGAGAGGGAATTTGAGTTGAGTCACAAACTCTCCAATGTACAAGAAGCTCTCTTCCCGGACCTTGAAATGCCTGACGACAAAGGTGAGATGAAACGTCTTTCGGATTTCACCGGTAAGGTAATCATCCTCTCTTTCTGGAGCGTTGCTCAGGATGCCCACAAGATGTTCAATAACGATCTTGTCGAGCTCTATCAGAAATATAATTCCAAGGGATTGGAGGTATATCAGGTTTCTCTCGATATCGATAAGGCCTCCTGGGCTTCGATAGTGAACTCGCAGCAACTCCCCTGGACCTGCGTGAACGATGGTAATGGTATCAACTCACCTTCAATGACCGCATACAACATAACACAGATACCTACATTTTTCGTTATAGGACGCGACGGCTCTATTGTAGGCAAGAATCTGTTTGAAAAGGATGAACTGGAAAAAGTAATTAAAGCACAGATCTAAAG
This sequence comes from Bacteroidales bacterium, assembly GCA_012511975.1. Lineage (GTDB taxonomy): Bacteria > Bacteroidota > Bacteroidia > Bacteroidales > UBA932 > Cacconaster. The sequence continues at coordinate 11,079 of JAAZEZ010000067.1, forward strand.
CAGCTTTTTCTTGCTGATACCGGCAACAAAGTCTTTAAGATAGAAGGGTTCAAAGTAGGCAATATCTTTGAACTCTTTCTTTTTGAATGCCTCTGTAGCCGGAATGATCATATGCTGCGCCAAAGGATTACACTGCTCGAAAATAGCGTTGGGATGGTTTATTACACTCTGTAACTTGGTAGCGGCATTTCCGACAAAAATCACGCTGTTTTCCTCCAGAATATCTTTGAAACTATCTTTGTCAAAGATAATAGGCTCTACATTCGCCAGGGGATTGCCGTTACAGTCAAAAATAGCACAATATGCCTCCATCCTACGTGCATCTATAAGGGCAACAATCTTGTCCGCCCTGTCAACTGCCGACATTGCCAAAATCTGCGGAGTCGAAACGCCTATTAGGGGTTTGCCTGAGCCAAAACAGAGACCTTTGGCGGTGGAAATTCCGACTCTCAGACCGGTGTATGAGCCGGGCCCTTCACTTACCGCTACAGCATCGCACTCTGCGATAGTCATACCGCTTTCGGCAAATACTTCACTTATTTGCACTGCAAGCCTTGATGCGTGGCTTTTAGGCAGGTCGCAGTATCTGGAAGCAATCACTCCGCCCCCTTTCGTTAGAACTGTAGTACAAATCTCTGTGCTGGTCTCCAGCAGGAGCAAAACGGTATCTTTCATATCAGCAAATTATTCTTCAATATATTGTTCCCCGGACTTTCATTCCCTCTTCCAACTCTTTGCTTATAACTGAGTAAGGTCCGGCTACTATCCTACTTCCAGGCTCCAGTCCCGATATTATCTCGATGGAACTGAAATCCTGAATGCCCGACATCACAGGTGTCGCATGTACGGTGTTTTTCTCATCCACTTTCCATACGCACTCAATCCCGTTTTTAATGAAAACCGCCTCAATGGGGACCGTAACTATATCCGCCCTTTGCCCGGTCACTATTGTAACCCTGGCCGACATTCCCGGTCTGAAAGGGAGTGTAGTGGGGAAAGTTACACCTGCTGTTGTATCACATTGGATGCCAATCCTGACCTCAAAGGTAGTAACTTGTTCAAAGTTTGAGTACAAATTTGTGGCTGAATTTGCAATTTGTGTCACAATCCCCTCAAATAATTGCCCCGGACAGGCATCAATATCTATTTTTGCACTGTTTCCCGGGCGGAGTTTAAGAATGTCGTTTTCGTTGACATCCACTACCACCTCCATATCGCTCAGGTCAGCTATCCGCATAATTTCAGTACCTGCCATCTGACTTGTGCCGACGACCCGCTCGCCTATTTTGACGGCAATCATTGAGACTGTCCCATCCATCGGGGCACAGATTACGGTCTTGGTGAGATTTTCAGTCGCCTCTTTCAGTGCAGCTCTGCCGCTACTCACACCATATTGTGCGGCGGTGAGCTGCTCCTTCGCAATTTCAAAGTTTAGCTGCGATGTCTCATATTCGGCTGCAGAGATCACATTCTCTTTATAAAGAATCTTATTGCGCTTGAAATTGATTTCGGCTTGTTTGAACTGGGCTTTTTGTTGAAGATAGTCACTTCTGGCTGCATTGAGTACGGCTTCTGCTCTTTCCACCATAGAAATATAGACATCCTGGCGGATTTTTACAAGCACATCTCCTTTGCTAACGTTATCTCCCTCGCGACAATTGAGTTCCACGATTTCACCTGAGACATCCGGAGTGATGGAGACTTCGATTACCGGTCTCACTTTGCCGTTGGCAGGGATGCTCTCCACCAGATCCTGTTTTTCTATGGTATAGAGACGTACTGCCGTTACGCTTCCTCCCCCCGATGCTATCAGTACCACAATTAACACGGCAATAGCAATGAGCATTACGATATGCCATTTTTTTAATCTGATTTTCCTCAATTTCATATCTAAATAATTTCAATAGTCCTCTATTTGCCCAAGTAGTGTTCTACGATCATCCGCTGGAATAAATACTGGAAATAGGCCTGAACATGCTCTGAACTGGCTTTTAGGCAAAGGTTCTTGGAAATGATGTAGTCGGTGGCTGAGATTTCCCCCACTTCGAGCTTAAATTCGTTCATTCGCAAAAGTTCTTCGGATGCCTTGCGGCTCTTTTCTGCAGCTATGCAGCGACTGCGGCAGCTGCGGCACTCTGCTACGGCCAGTTCTATCTCATCTGCGAGTTTCCGACGAACCTTTTCCAGAGCGATATTGCTTCTGGAAAGTGCGCTTTTTGCTCGTTTAATCCTGTGAGCTGTGGCAATGGATCCTGTAATAGGTAGTTTGAGTGTAAACCCCACAAAAGGAGCCCAATGCTCTTTGAATTGCTCTTTGAATTTTTTATCAACCGCATTGTTGTAGTAAGTCCCGTAACCTGTTGAGAGTGTTATGATTGGAGAGAGTGCACTTGCTGCCACCCCTATGGCAGCTCTATCTGCCTCCAGGGCAGCTTTTGCAGCCCTCGTGGAGGGATGCGCATCAGCTATCTTGTATGCCGATATCTCCAAAATTTCCTCCGTAGGCAGCGTATCCATAGCCGGAACCTCTACGTCAAATCGGCTGTCATACGGGAGATTAAGTAGCTGCATGAGTGCAATGCGGCTATTTTCGATCTCTGCGGCGGAAGCGGTTATAGTGTACTGCTCCTGGGCTACCTGGGCCTCGAGTTCCATCAGGCTGCTCAAGGGACGCAGCCCCGCCAGCACCATCTTGCGACATTTCTCCATTTGTCTGATGATGCTCTCACAGTTGTATTCCGCTATGGAGTGCAGTTCTTTCGCCAGTACCATTTGGAGGCAGCTTCGGATAACACTGACTTTAACCGCATCACGCATCCCTTCGAGAGATTCGGTTGCCTGTTTGAGTGAGTAACCGGCTTCTTTGATACTGAAGTAGCCCTTGAGCCCCTCGAATAGTGTTACGCTGCCTCCTATCGAGGCATTGGTGCCTTGCGTTCCCTTGAGTTTGTATGGCGAGAGACGCTCCCAGTTGAAATCATGCCCAATTTCTCCTCCTATCTGCGGAATAAGACTCCAGGAGAGCTCCTTCAGTGCGCTTTCGCTCTCTTTGAGTGAGGCCTGTGCACTTTTGATATCATGGTTATGCTCCATTGCGTGGCTGATACATTGCTCCAGAGTCCAATTCTGCCCTGAAGATGGGAGTACACCCAAAATCAGTAGGACGGTTGTCAGCATAAGGCACTTTGTATTTCTTTTCATATCCAGAGTTGTAATAAATGGGATTCCCGGGTGCCGCGAGCACCCGGCATTCCCGCTATTGGACGGTTATACTTTCTTTCCTCCGGTAAGGCTTTTTAATTTTTTAAAGAAAGTGCAGATATACTGCGCTACAAGCCCGATAACATAACCGATGTAGTAAAGTGCATCCTGGGCCTTTTTATCAAGGCCTCCAACGATGCAAACCGACTCGCGTACCTCAATAGGTCTGAGTCCCGGTACCGTGAAATTTTCTATCATAGTCAGACCCCTCCATCATTTTTTCCCTTTGATACTATTCCATCCGTCAATAATTCCCCTTAGGAGTTTTGGCAGATAGTCACCTATAAAATTGATGATGGCTCTTACTTTTTCGAATAATGTGACGGCACTCACAGTTGCCCCGCCTGCCGACTGGAGTTCAATGGAAGTCATTTCCCTCAATCCCAGTGCTTTCAATCGTTTTTCTTCCATAAAGCTAAATTTTTTGTGTTACTCCGTTCTTTGGTCAGGTGCCCGGAATTGACCTCTATGAGTGCGCACTCATCGTGATAGTATTGTCTGCAATCAAAGCATTCTCTTTGTTGTGTGTAATAAGTATGACTGTTTTGCCCTTATTCCTGAGATCTTTCAGTTTTCGGAGGATAAAGGATTGTGATTCCCCGTCCAGGGATGAAGTAGCCTCATCCAATATATAAATGAATGGATTGCGATAGAGTACTCTGGCGAGTGCAATACGCTGTCTCTGACCACCGGAAATGCGGCATCCGTGTTCGCCGGTGCGCGTCAGGAGTCCCATCTGAAGATCTGAAATAAATTCACGCATACCCAGTTCCTCAAGTATGTTGATTACCCGTTCTACATCCGGCTCAGGATCGTAACAGGTAATATTTTCCAGTATTGTGCCACTGATAAGGTCGGCATCCTGTGGTACAATAGATATATAATCACGCCATTGACTTATATCGATTTGGTTGATATCGGCATACCCAAGTGTTATTTTTCCCTTTTGCACCTTGTAGTCACGCATTAGCAACGATGCGAGTGAACTTTTACCGCAGCCACTGGCCCCTTTAATGACAGTTATTTGCCCTTTGGGGATTATTATGTTGAAGTTGCTCAACAATGGTTCGCATCCTGGATAGGCAAACTCCACGTTTTGGAAACGGATATCTTCGCATTTATCTAGTGTGTAAGGGAGGAATTCTCCGCCTTCGCTTTTGAGGTCGAGAATCTCGAAAATCCTTTCAGATGCCGTGTTAAATTCGGCCAACTCATCCGTCAGCCCTACAAGTTGACTCAAAGGTCCAGAAAAAAATGAGGAGAGGGAGTAGAAGGAGACCAGTTCCCCGACACTGAGATCTCCTTTGAAGATAAACAGCGAGCCTACAAGTATAAGGCAGACGGTCAACAATCTGGAGACAGCATCCGCAGATGTTGCAAATATGCCCAAATAGCGCCCTCCACGGTAGAGCTTGTCTGCAAATGTAACATATTGCCGCTCAATATTGCGATAATAATGTTCGCCATTGCCGAAATACTTAATCACCTTAATTGAAGATATGCCTTCTACGCTCCTCTCCTCAAATTCGGCTGCGCTCTCAATTATCTCCCTGCTCGTCTTTCTGTTGATTTTCCCGGCAATTATGTAGACCGTACAGAAAAGCGGAATGAAAGCCAATGTCATCAATGCCAGTTTCCAGTAAAATGAAAACATAAGCACAAATGAGACTGCAAGTGTGAGAACGCTTGTGAGTATGGTGGTGACACCCTCGATCAGGAAAGAGCGGATGCGCATCGAATCTCCGATTCTGGAGTTGAGTTCGCCCGCTCCCCGGCCTTTGAAAAATCCGACCGGCAGACTGAAAAGGTGACTTATATATTTAAGTATGATATGGCTATCTATACTGATCCCAGCACGTAGGGTAAATATTGCCTGCCCATATCCTACAAAAAGTGCTGCTGCCATTACCAGGATCATAAGTGCGCCCGTGAAACCCAGGGCTGTCATATCTCCGGCAGGAAGTATGTCATCTATGATGTGTTGCAAGAAAAGAGCGGTGCAAATGCCTGCCACAATATAAGCTGCGGCCCCGGCAAGAGATAGGACATAGTCCCGATTTGTTAGTAAGAGTAGTGAAGCGTATTTTGAGAAATGTCCGCGTTTTCCGCGGAATTGGGTGAGATCGGGGTCCGGTCTCATTATGACGAGGTATCCGCTCCACTCTTTTTGCAACGTATCAATATCTTTCTTAATACGACGGCCCTCTGCTGGATCCATCACTATGGCATTTTTGCCGTTTATCTTGTAGAGAACATAGAAATGGAGGTCTCCATTTTCTTTGAGAATGTGAAGTATGGCCGGGCATCCGAGTCCAAGCAGGGGAGTGGTGTCACCCGTTTCCGACTTGTAGCCTTTTGCCATGAATCCTATCTCCCGACAAGCATCCAGAATGCCTTTAACAGTAGTCCCGTATGCGCTTGTGCCCGATGCCTCCCTGATGACAGTCAGAGGTATGCTGTATCCATACCATCCGGCTATTGAGGCGATGCAAGCTGCTGCACAGTCCGTTCTGTCATGTTGCCTTATGTTTATTCTCCTTCTCATTCCCATTCCCCTCTTTAATTCATAAAAAGAGGGAGTCCTCCTGACCCGTCAGTGCCCCTTCCGCCATAAGGACACATCTCCCACACAGGCTCCCTCTAGATAAAAGCGGTGGCCGCGAAAATAGAGAGTAAAAGACAAAGTAGTGAAACCACCGTGTAGAGAAGCACAAAACTTCTTCTGGCGGCAGGCACCATTCCCGACACTGTCCGATTGAGTTCAGATGCAGGTAAAATCTCTTTCTCTCTTTTCATAATCCGTGGCTCTACCAAAAAATCCATAGGCAAAGTAGTGGATAAAAAAGAGAAAAAATGTGCTTGAAAAGACAATTATAACAGTTGTTGTCTTTAGCGACAGTTTTTTGCTTTTTATTAAAAAAGCTTCAAAATTTTAAAAAAATGATTTGAAATAGGGAAATAGCTTGTACGAGAGGTCAAGCAAGGAGGGATATATCTTTGATTCAGCTATTTTTTCTTCTGAAATAAAATGAAAAGTGTCGTTTGCAGCATCGACAAAATGAATAATGGTAGCAAATATTATCACGAAAATAGCCAGGGTAACGATTACCCCAAGGAGTCTGTTGAGCCATCCGAGTAGGGCTATTTTTAATATTTTCTCTATAAGCTTACCGATTAGATTGAGCAAAAGTGCCACAACCAGAAATATCAGCACAAACGAAATCGCTTTTACCCAGAAATCCGAGAGTGTGACAACTTTGAGAATCCAGGTGGAAACCAAATCTGCAAATCTCAGGGAGAGTGTGATACCGAAATAAACGACTGCTATGGATATTATTTGCTTGACAAGACCATTCTTGATGCCAAAGTAAAATGCGGGTAGAAAGCAGACGAGAAGTATAATGTCTATAACTCCCATAAACTTAATTTTTTAATGATTGGTCAAAATTAGTGAATTATCGTATCTTTGCAAATTCAAACAAACGAAATATGAGTTTTAACGAGTACAAAAAACTCGATTTGGTCGAGATAAATCGCACAGTATTAGAGAAATGGAATAAGCAGGACACCTTCCGCAAAGTGCTTGCTGCGGGAGAGAATGCGCCCAATTTCATCTTTTTTGAAGGCCCCCCTTCAGCTAACGGAATGCCCGGTATTCATCATGTGATGGCTCGTGCTATCAAGGATGTTATCTGTAGGTACAAGACGCAAAGTGGCTACAAGGTGGAGCGTAAGGCGGGATGGGATACCCATGGTCTCCCGGTGGAACTTAGTGTGGAAAAGATGCTGGGTATTACAAAAGAAGATATCGGCAAAAAGATCTCAGTAGCAGAATACAACGAAGCCTGCCGCAAGGAGGTGATGAAATATACTAAGGAATGGGTCACTTTGACAGAGCTCATCGGTTATTGGGTGGATATGGACAATCCATACATAACTTATGACAATCGCTATATCGAGACATTGTGGTACCTTCTCAAAGTAATATATGAAAAGGGACTGCTCTACAAAGGTTACTCTATACAGCCCTATTCCCCTGCAGCGGGTACCGGTTTAAGTTCACACGAGCTCAACCAGCCGGGATGTTACCGCGATGTCAGGGATACTACCGCAGTAGTGCAATTTAAGGTAATTAAGGATAGTAAGTCGCAATTTCTCTTCGAGGACAGCCCACTGCCTCTGTTTTTCCTTGCCTGGACCACAACTCCCTGGACTTTACCCTCCAATACCGCACTCTGTGTCGGCCCTAGTATCGAATATATCAAAGTTGAGAGCGTCAATCCCTACACAAAAGAGCCCGCCATCTATATTGTGGCAAAAGCACTCTTGAATGCTCACTTCAATGAAAAAATCCCTTTCCGTGTACTTGGCGAGCCCATTAAGGGAAAAGAATTGGTAGGTATCCGCTATGAGCAGCTGTTTCCCTGGGTAAAATGCCCGGAGGGTGCTCACAAGGTGATTGTCGGAGACTTTGTAACCACTGAAGATGGAACCGGTATCGTGCATATTGCCCCTACTTTCGGTGCGGATGACGACAAGGTGGCCAAGGCCAATGGCGTACCGCCGCTGGTAATGGTGGATGCTGCAGGCCTCAATCAGGCGATGGTAGACCCTACGGGAAAGTTCTATGCTATAAAGGACCTTGACCCCGAATTCGTTGCTGAGAGGGTAAATGTGGAAGAGTACGGCAAGTACGCAGGCAGGTATGTTAAAAATGAATACGACCCCACACTGGGGCCGGATGATGACACTTTGGATATCGACCTTTCCGTCGATCTCAAACAGCAGGGCAAGGCCTTCAAAATAGAGAGGCAAACACACAACTACCCCCACTGCTGGAGAACGGATAAGCCGGTGCTATATTACCCGCTTGATTCATGGTTTATCAAAACCACTGCAGTACAGGAGAGGATGATGGAGCTCAATGATACCATCGACTGGAAGCCTGCTTCCACCGGTACCGGACGCTTCGGCAAATGGTTGGAGAATCTCCAGGACTGGAACCTCTCCAGAAGTCGCTACTGGGGCACTCCGCTCCCTATCTGGCGCACTGAGGACGGTACTGTGGAAAAGTGCATCGGGTCCGTCGCAGAACTCTATGAAGAGTTGGAGAAATCCGTATCGGCAGGTATTATGTCTTCCAATCCTCTTAAGGATAAGGGATTTGTACCCGGTGATTATTCGAATGAAAATTTTGAGAAGATAAATTTTCACCGTCCTTACGTTGATGCCCTTTTCCTTGTGTCGGATGATGGTCGCAAAATGGTAAGGGAGAGTGATTTGATTGACGTATGGTTCGATTCGGGTGCGATGCCCTATGCGCAGGACACCTTAGCTAAACTCGGCACTCCCGAGTTCGGTCAGACGGCTGATTTCATTGCTGAAGGCGTTGACCAGACCAGAGGATGGTTTTTCACCCTTCATGCAATCGCCACTATGGTTAGTGATAAGTGCGCATTCAAGAGAGTAATCTCAAACGGACTTGTTCTCGACAAAGAGGGCAATAAGATGAGTAAGCGCCTGGGCAATGCTGTGGATCCATTCGAGACTCTCGATGAATATGGTGCTGATCCTCTCAGATGGTATATGCTCACCAACGCTCAACCCTGGGACAACCTCAAGTTTGACGTAGGCGGAGTGGATGAGGTACGTAGAAAATTCTTCGGTACGATCTACAATACCTATTCTTTCTTTGCACTCTATGCCAATGTGGACGGCTTCGACGGATCAGAGCCGGAAGTGCCTGTGGCAGAGCGCCAGGAGATTGACAGATGGCTCATTTCGCTGCTCAATACTCTCGTTAAAAACTCTGTTGCAGCGTATGAGGACTATGATTTTACTACTGCAGGTCGTCTGATCCAGGATTTCGTCTGCGATAACCTCAGCAATTGGTATGTGCGTCTCAACCGTAAGCGCTTCTGGGGCGGTGGACTTACTCCTGACAAGATTGCCGCTTACCAGACACTTTACGAGGCTCTAAAAACAGTAGCTCTGCTCTCGGCCCCTATAGCTCCATTTTATATGGATTTGCTCTGGTGTGATCTCGTACCAGGGGTTGAATCGGTGCACTTCGAGCAGATACCTACTTATAATGAAGAGTATATTGACACCGCTCTCGAGGAGAGAATGGATCTGGCTCAGTTGAGTTCCTCAATGGTACTTGCGCTCCGCCGAAAAGTCAATATCAAGGTGCGTCAACCGTTGGCAAAACTCATCATTCCCGTGCTCGATCACAACATAGAAGAGCAGCTGGAGTTGGTTAAGGAGCTCATTCTCAATGAGGTGAATGTTAAGGAAATGGAATTTATCCACGACACTACCGGAGTTATTACCAAAAAGATAAAACCCAACTTCAAGACCCTGGGAAAGAGATACGGAAAACAGATGAAGGAGATTGCAGCAAACTTTGCTACCCTCTCACAGCAGATAATCGCGGAGATCGAGAAGGCGGGGGACTACACACTTGCTCTCCCTTCAGGCGATGTAACACTCTCCGTAGAGGATTATGAGATTACATCCGAGGATATGCCCGGTTGGCTCGTCGCTACAGAAGGCAAACTCACCGTTGCTCTTGATGTCACAGTAACAGATGCACTTAGAAGGGAAGGAATTGCACGTGAACTGATCAACCGTATCCAAAACCTGCGCAAGGAGAGTGGATTTGAGGTAACAGATCGTATCAATGTATTTATCCAGAACAATCCTGAAATTGAGGATTCATTAAGTGATTTTAACTCGTATGTATGCGAACAGACCCTCTCAAAATCCATTACACTCACCGAAAATTGTGAAGATGGTACTCCCGTAGAATGGGATGATGGAGAATTGAGGATTTCTGTTGTGAAATTGAAATAATGTTCCTATTTTTACAATTTAACTAACATATACAGTCATGGGCAAATCAGCAGAAATAAATGAAAAGGTACGTTACTCGGATGAAGAGCTACAGGAGTTCAAAGAACTCATCCTTGAAAAGCTTGCTCAAGCCAGAGAGGAGTATGAGATGCTCAGAGGTGCTGTAAACCACAGCACAAGTAACGACACAGAGGACACATCTCCCACTTTCAAGGTGTTGGAGGAAGGTGCGTCTTCCCTTTCCAAGGAAGAGTCGGGCCAGCTGGCTGCGCGTCAGTATAAGTTCATACAGAACCTGGAGAATGCCCTTATCCGCATCGAAAATAAGACCTACGGTATCTGCCGTGTTACGGGCAAACTGATACCCAAGGAGAGACTTAGACTTGTGCCCCACGCTACACTCAGCGTTGAGGGTAAAAATGAAATGAACAAATAGGGAAAATGAAGATTTCCAGAGGTTTTAAGATATCCCTCTTTGTAATCTTTCTTTTGATTATTGACCAGATTATAAAAATCCTGGTTAAGACCAACATGACTATAGGCCAGAGCATCCATGTGTTCGGCAGTTGGTTCCAAATACTATTCATTGAAAATAACGGCATGGCCTTCGGAATGCAGTTTGGAGGCAACGTTGGCAAATTTATCCTCTCTATCTTCAGAGTGGTGCTTGTCATAGCCATCATTATATACATCAGGAAACTCCTCAAGCGCGAAGATACCCCTACAGGTGTCCTTCTAGGCCTCGCCGCCATCCTCTGCGGCGCCCTTGGCAATATCATCGATTCTCTCTTTTACGGTATGATATTCAGCGAAAGTACATTCACTCAGGTGGCAGAACTCTTTCCCGCTGGCGGCGGGTACTCCGGATTTCTGTTCGGCAAAGTGGTAGATATGTTCTATTTCCCAATCATCGACACCACACTTCCCGAAAACTTTCCAATTTGGGGCGGACGCCATTTTATCTTTTTCCGTCCTATATTTAACTTCGCTGACGCTTGTATCACATGCGGAGCCATCTATCTACTGATTTTTAAGTGGAAATTCTTTTCCAAGGCTTCTAAAGCCGAAGAATCAGACCCTGCAAAATAAGCTTTTTTTTGAGTAAATGTTTTTTTAATATATCTTTGCACTCCTAAACAAAAGGAGAGATGGGTGAGTGGTTTAAACCGGCAGTCTTGAAAACTGTTGAAGTGAAAGCTTCCGGGGGTTCGAATCCCTCTCTCTCCGCAAAGCACGGAAAAAATGGCGTCAAGTTTACTTGAACGCCATTTTTCTTTTCGTGCTTTGCATCGCCCCGCCGCAGGCGGGGAGGGAATGCGCGAAGCGCACAATCCCTTGGAGAGGGAGGAATTCTTGCAAGGGCCCCCACGGCGAGTGGAAAGGGATGTGGGAACGCAGTGA
>JAAZEZ010000068.1 GCA_012511975.1 Bacteroidales bacterium
ATCTTTACTTGTTGTTTTCTTTGCCATAATCTTAGGTTTTGAAAGTGGATAAATAGAATACTTTTCTTTCAAAACACTTAAGCAATTAACCTATTAACTGGTAAACATTATGCTGAATATTTACATTAAATATTAACATCCATAACATATCTTCGTTTGAGAAAAAAACAGAATCATACAAGTATAATCCAATATTGATTTCGGATAAAGTGTATTTGGAGTTCAAGAAACTATCTCCTCAAAGAGCCTTAAAATGGGAACAAGAAAAAAGAGAGATAAAAGATATAACATATAAAGTTTGGGGAGCAGATTTACATTGGCAATTAACATAGATATTTTAAGAACAAGAAAACAGGTGGTATAAGTTTATAATCACCTGTTTTTTCAAAAAAACTTATGTGAAAGATTGAGAAGTCAATAAGATTGATTACTTTTGTCTTGCAAATGAGTTACCAAGAAAGCATATCAAAGCAGAATACTGCAACAAGAACGGTTGGCTATTCGTTACCTCAAAATCGGGTAATCTCCCCAATGTCCTTATTATAAAGAGATAAGGATTATATTCCAAAATTACTAAAAAAAGTTGATTATTGCGCTATCTTTGCCCCAATCATAGACAAAAGCACATTGGAAGAAGATAAGACCATATCGTTCATCCTGGAACATGCAGAGGTAGAGGGCGCACAATTACTGTTGAGTGCATCCCGCTATCCCGGAGTGGATATGGTGAGAGCTGCATCGGCTATAGAGGCACGCAAGAAAATTGCCTACAAGATACCCCTATGGCACACCTATCCCGAACTGCTTTACCCCACTTCGCTCAGCGTGGAGCAGTGCAGTTCACAAGCTACTGCAGAGTACAAGATACGTTTCGTGCCTGAAGGCGGTACCATAGCGGACCTCACCGGAGGACTCGGAGTAGATTGTAGTTTTATGGCGTGCAGAGCATCAAGATGCCTATGTGTAGAGCGTGATCCACAGTTGTGCGAAGCAGCAGAGCACAACTTTAAAGTACTGGGACTAGATAATATCAGCATTAAAAACGACGACTGCAGAGGGTATCTTGAAACACTTTTGGGGATAGACGAGGGAGCCAGAACACACTTCGATCTGATATATCTTGACCCCGCCAGACGCTCAAAAGACTCGGGTAGACTTTTCTCCATCAGAGAGTGTGAACCCGATCTTATGCAACTCAGCGGCTCATTGCTCAAAGCTGCGAATAGGGTTCTTGTCAAACTCTCACCTATGGTTGATGTTACCGCTACACTTCGTGAAATACCCTGTGTCAGAGAGGTACATATTCTCTCCACCGACAACGAATGTAAGGAACTACTGTTGCTGATGAGCAGTTGCGGAGCTCCCTTGGATCCGGAGCATATACCTATTCATGCAGTTGATATTACACACGGAAGAGAGAAACGATTTACTTTCACAATCAATGAGGAAAGAGTAGCCGATTGTCCTTTTTCCGCCCCTGAAACATACCTTCACCAGCCCGGTAGGGCCATTCTCAAGGCAGGAGCATTCAAGCTTCCCTGCACACGTTTCGAGATTTCCAAGATTGCTACGAGTACCCATCTCTACACTTCTGACATGCTGGTTGAAGAATTTCCCGGAAAATCTTTCCGTATCGAAAGAATAATACCCTTCAACAAAGAGGGTATCCGCACCATATTGCGCGAACACCCTAATATAAATTGCGTGGCGCTAAATTTTCCTCTTAATACCAACGAACTTAAGCAACGTCTTAAAGTACGTGACGGAGGAAACCTTCATCTTTTTGCCACTACCCTTACCTCCGGCGAGAAAGTAATGATTATCTCAAAGCCACTGCCTGTTACTTTTTAAAATATTCCAGTAAGTCGGAAGGAAGTTCCGAATCCAGAAGATAGCGGTACCAGAAAATATAATCCTGCATTGCAGAGTGACGTCCCTGTGCGCCACGGTAACCGTGCATTCCCTCGGGATAGATCATCAGTTCGAAATCCTTGTTCTGCTTCTGAAATTCATCTATCAACTGGAGCGTATTCTGGAAATGAACATTGTCATCACCGGTACCATGAGTAAGGCGGATCATATTGGTTTTATCCCCTTTATAATTGGAAATTCTACTTAATACATTTGTTGCTTTGTAGCCTTCCGGGTTGTCCTGAGGCGTGTCCATATATCTTTCAGTATAATGTGAGTCATATAGATGCCAATCATAAACTCCTGCTCCGGCAATGCCATATTTAAAATACTCACTGCCTTCTGTTACACAGAGAACCGTCATCATACCACCATATGAGAAGCCCTCTATACCTATTTTGTCACTATCGACAAAGGGCATTGCAAGAAAATGCTTTATACCATCAATAAAATCCCTAAGTTCCGGAATACTGAGCTGCCTATAAACCTGCTCAAGTCCCTTTTTGCCAAAATGGCCGCCTGCACGGTTGTCAAGTGTCACCTGGATCACTCCATTGTTGGCCCACCACTGGTTACGGAATGTCACTCCGCTCCAGCTATCCCGTACCGAGGGAGAATTGGGACCTCCATAGATATTTACCTTAACCGGATATTTTTTGTTTTTGTCCAGATTGACCGGCCATATAACTGATGCGGGAATGTCAAGTCCATCACGAGTTTTAAAGGTGATAATTTCGGGCAAAGCTATGGCATATTTATCAAAGTCGGGGCCTTTGGAGTCAGCAATTACAGTAACTTTTTTTCTATTTAGATTGCCGGAGGGCAGCGAGATATTGACAAGAAAGAAGGGAGTACGGGCATTTGAGACCATTGCAGCCACATTGCGGCTATCGGGTGATAAGACCACATTGGCAAAATTATAGTCGCCATATGAGACTCTTTCTGTCTTTTTGCTCCTCAGAGTAACTCTGTAAATATCTACTCTCGTAGTAGCCTCTCTCTTTGCTGTATAAAAGAGATATTTCGAATCCACCTTGAGCAAACGGATGTTCCAGTTGGGGCCTCCTGTAAGCTTCTCAAAGCGGTTACCATCATAAGAGAGGAAGTATATCTGCTCCCATCCCTCAAAATCCCTCACCATATAGATTCCTTCAGAGGTAAAGAGCATCTCCTCCATCCAATCAATCCAGCTATCCTGATGCTCAGTATAAACGCATATAAGGCTGCCTAGTATAGGATCAACTGCAAAGAGTTCCAGATTGTCCTGAGCACGGTCCATTCTGGCTACCATAAAGCGCTTGCCGTCTCCACTCCAGAAGGGAATGCCGAAGTACTGGTCTGGTTCCGGATCGAAGTCCGACCAAACAGTATGTCCTCCGTTTGCAGAAACAAAGCCTATCTTAACCTTCGGGTTAGGATCTCCCGCTTTTGGATAGCGAGTCTGATTAAGAGAGCCGTGCTGACCTCTCGAATCATAGATGGGAAACATAGGTACCTGCGAGTTGTCAAAGTTGTAATATGCAATTATCTTGCTGTCCGGAGACCACCAGAAGGCTTTATAATTGGAGCTTCTGCCGAAAATCTCTTCATAATAGACCCAGGAGGCATATCCGTTGAGGTTAAGTTCCGACCCATCATAAGTGTGTCTAACGATCTTTTTGGTTTTAACATCAATTGAATAGAGATCGTTGTCAAGCGTATATGCAATTTTTGTCGAATCGGGAGAAAATGTGGGATTTTTCCAGCCCGGGACCAGTTCTTCGAAACTTGATGGCCTCTGTGATTGGACAAATGAGTATGGTTCTATAGAGCCTTTTTTCAGGTCATACTTGAAATAATCACGACCCTCTCTGTAAATGAGACTTTTATTTCCCTCAAATGAGACAGGAAAGGCTGTCTGACCAACAATACCTTCAGGCATATTGCTGAGAATCTCTGCATTTGTAAGCCTCTTTTTTTCCTGTGCAGTTGCAGAGGGAATGATAGTTATGACAATAAGTATGAGTGCTAATAGTGATCTGAAACGTTGCATATTATTTCTTTTTTTACGTATAATAACAATCTATCTCCTGTTCGATATCATTATGTAATAAACCAAAGTCGCCAGTGAAGCAAGGGCTGCCACCACATAGGTATATGCAGCGGCACGTAGTGCCTTTTCAGCATGTTCATGGTTGGAAACATCTGTGATTCCGGTAGTATTGAGCCAAACAAGAGCTCTCTTGCTGGCATTGATTTCCACCGGAAGTGTAATAAAACTGAAAAGTGTCGTAAGTGCAAACAGAGCTATTCCGGCCATCAACACCTGGGGAAAAACATTGATGAGAAACATACCGAGCAAGAGCACCCAGGACATTATTTTGGAGGCAAAATTGACCACAGGCACCAGAGCCGAACGTAATTTGAGCGGAATATAACCATGAGCATGTTGCAAGGCATGACCACATTCATGAGCGGCTACTGCCGCTGCTGCAACCGAGTTGGAATTATAAACCCCCTCGCTGAGATTAACGGTCTTGGTAAGAGGATTGAAATGGTCAGTAAGCTGTCCCCTGACAGCTGTCACATTGACATCATTTATGCCATTCTGACGGAGCATCCTCTCCGCAACCTCCGCTCCGGTCATACCTGAACTGAGAGGAATTTCTGTATATTTCTCAAATATTCTTCTAAGGTTGAGCTGAACGATATAAGTTACTACCTCAACAGCAATAAACAAAAACCAATACATATTCATTCTAATCTATAAAAAATTCATCTTTAAAATTAACAAAATAAACTCTTTCCACTCCCCTGGTAATGGCAGTATAGAGCCATTTCAAATCCTCCTCAACGGGGTCTTTCCAGAAAGGATTGTCTATGAAAACGCATTTCCACTGCCCTCCCTGGGATTTATGGCCGGTTATAGCAGCCGCATACTTAATCTGAAGCGCATTGAAATATTTATCTTCACGAACGGAGCTATATCTCTTCCTTTTGCCTTTTATATGGGCATAATCCTCATTCACACCTTCATATAGAACTCTCTGCTGTTCTTCACTCAAGGCAGCAGATTCGGAGTCAAGTGTATCGAGAATAATTTTTGCCGTAATCTCCACATCATTGTAGTCTGGAAATGACAATACTGCCTCTGCAAAATTCAATCCATACCTCTCTTCATAGCCATATATTCTGACCAGTTCAGCTACATCACCGTTTGCAATGAAATCCATTTCAGGCACATCCTCCAGAAACTGGTAGCAGTTCTTCACAACCATCAGTTTGTCTCCGCGTGTGAGACGCTCCTCGAGAAAAAGGACACCTGAACGTATACCCATATTATAGCGGTTGGCCCTTCTATTGGACCTGCAGAGCACCACTACTTCATCTGTGCCATATTTGTCGAACATATCGGAGAGCGACTCTATGAGTTCACCTCCGTGGATTCTGATCACATCTTCAAAGCCCTTTGTACGCAATTGTGGCATTATCGGACCGCTACTGCCCAAAAGTAATCTGATTGCGGTAGCATTGCTCAAAATTCCCGAATCAGCAGCCTGACGCACCACCGTTGTAAGCTCAACACTCCTCACATTGCCGTAACGGCCCATATAAGACTCATCCAGCGCCGGACTATATGTGAGCCCAATAGGCGGCAATTGCCCTTTATCTCCAATGAGGATTAGCTTGTTATAGACTCCGGAACGAACATAAGTCATCAGGTCTGAGAGCAGATCTCCACTTCCAAATATGTTCTGCTGAGCACTGGCAGTGGATATAAGTGAGGCCTCGTCCACTATGAAGATGGTCTCTTTCTGCTTATTGATATCGAGCTCGAACTCTCCAAACCCTGCGTTGATAGATTTTTGTCTGTAAATATGTTTATGGATGGTGAATGCCTGTTCCTGGGTGAAGCCGGCCAAAACCTTTGCTGCACGGCCTGTAGGAGCCAAAAGCACAAAACGGTGCTCGTGCTCTTTTAGGGTCTTCACAAAGGCAGCGATTGCGGAAGTTTTGCCTGTACCGGCATATCCGCTCACCAACAACAGATCACAAGTTTCATATTCGATAGTGAAGCGCGCCAGAGAGTTTATCAGTTGCTGCTGACAGGTAGTGGGCTCGTATCCCAGTTTCTCCGTAATTTTCTCTATAAGATAATCTTCTACTGCCATCTAACGTTTTTCCTGAAAAGGGTGAATAGAAGCAGTACCGGATAGAGACCAAGACGACCTACTATCATCTGGACACCCATCACAAACTTTGCAATCTGCGGAGCATCGGCAAAACTAGACATCGAACCATATTCGCCGAAAGCAGGACCGATATTGCTCATCATGGATATAGAAGAACTTACAGACTCCATCAGACCCATGCCGGTCATTGCATAGATAAGTGATCCGACAAAGGCTAAAAAAAGATATAAAAATAGATAAGTATAGACGCTTGAAAGCAATTCCTTGTCAACCACCTGTCCTCCTGACTTTACCTGCACCACGGCGTTCGGATGTGCCATTTTGATAATTTGAACCCTGACCCCTTTAAATATAAGGAACATTCTGTCTGAACGCACACCGCTGGAGGTAGAGCCGGAACATCCGCACTGTATTGAGACGTAAAACAAAATCAATACGGCCAATATTGGCCATCCCGAGGTGTAACTGATGGCAAATCCCGTAGTGCTTATTGTGGTCACCACAGAAAAAGCCCCTTCACGTAGTGCCTGCAGGGCGTTTTGTTCACCTCCACCCAACATAAGACTCAAAGTGACAAGTACAATAGAGACAAGTATGGTAGTCAGATAAAACCTGGTCACCGGATCTCTGAAAACTCTTGCTGATCTGCTTGCAAAGGAGGCATATAATAGGCCTAAGTGAATGGTTGATATCACCATAAAGAGCATCAAGACAAATTCTATCAAAGGAGATTCATAGGCCCCTATGGAGAGGTTACGTGTACTGAATCCTCCTGTTGCGGTTACACTGAAGGAGTGGTTAATTGCATCAAAAGGCGACATTCCGGCCAATATAAGTGCTATGAAGGAAAGCACAGTTATAGCAAGGTAGACCGATATAAGCACACGGATCAGCTTATTGGACCTGTATCTGAAATTGGTTTTTGAGATATCTGTTATCTCCATTTTAGACATCCTGAAACGCTCCATTCCAACCGAAGGCAGAATCATCATCATGAAAACAACAACTCCAAGACCACCTATGTAGTGTGTGGAGGAACGCCAAAATAGCAAGCCGTGTGGTAATGATTCTATATCATTGAGAATGGTGGCCCCTGTGGTAGAAATGCCTGAGCCACTTTCAGACCAAGCGTTTATCAGTGTGAAATAACCTTCCCAAAGGACATAAGGTAACATGCCGAAAACACAACAAAGAAACCAGGCCAGCACCAATATGACCAGTCCCTAACGGGTATTGATATCACGTTGTCTCCTGACAAAAATCAGAGGGAAAACTCCGAAAAGAAAAGTAATAAAACCACTTACAAGAAGCGGACTGAATGAGGAGTCAAAACC